>JAHEKL010000120.1 GCA_024638345.1 Gammaproteobacteria bacterium
GGTGGCGATCGCGGCGTCGGCGTCTTTCCTCAGCCCGGTCGGATACCAGACGAACACGATGGTGTACGGACCCGGCGGATACCGATTCCTGGACTATCTCCGACTGGGCCTGCCCATGAGTCTGCTCGTGCTCGCTTCTATCGGAGTGCTGCTTCCGATGGTGTGGAGCCTTTGAAAGAGACCGATTTCGACGCGGAGGCCGTGGTCGAGCTGGCCTGCGATTCAGGGTTGGAGATCCTCAAATGGTACCGAAGACCCATGGAGGTCACGGAGAAGAAGGATACCAGTCCTCTGACGTCTGCAGACCACGCCGCGCACCGCCATCTGGTATCCGGGCTCTCGGAGCTCACCCCAGACATTCCGGTGCTGTCGGAGGAATCACCAGCTCGCTCTACCAGCGATCGGCTCGATTGGGGTCGTCACTGGCTGATCGATCCGCTCGACGGTACCAAGGAGTTCCTGAAGGGAACCGGCGAGTTCACCGTCAACGTGGCGCTGATCGACAAGGGAAGACCGATGGTCGGCATCGTCCACGCGCCAGCAGTCGGTCAGACCTATCGTGCCTCGCACGAGTGGGGTGCCCAGGTCTCCGATGGAGATGGCCCTTTTCGTCCGATTCGCACGAGGCGATTCAGGGCGAAGGAGCCGATTCTGGTGGCGAGCCGAGACCATGCGGGCCCCGCGGTCGACGTGTTGGCCGGACGTTTGGGGCCACAGGTCCGGTTCACGAGCATGGGCAGCTCTCTTAAGTTCTGTCTCGTGGCCGACGGGCGGGCGGACATGTACCTGAGGGACCGTCCGACCATGGAATGGGACACGGATGCAGCGCAGTGCATCGTCGAACATGCGGGTGGAGGTGTCTTCGAGTTGGACGAATCGCAGGACCAGCGCACGCTTCACTACCACAAACCCAGTTTGGTGAATCCAGGCTTTCTCTGCGTCGGCGATCCAGATGGGCCTTGGCGCGCCCTCCTACAGGGCATTCGAGAATCCGCGTGAAACCAAGCGATCGATGAGCAAGCGAGTCAGAGGGCACCTGAAGGCGCTCGAGAACGAGGCGATCCACGTCTTCAGAGAGGTCGCCGCTCAGTTCGAGCGACCGGTCCTCCTGTTCTCAGGAGGCAAGGATTCCATCGTGATGGCCTGGGTGGCGAGGAAGGCCTTCCATCCCGCGCCCGTCCCGTTTCCGCTCCTGCACATCGATACCGGGCACAACTTTCCGGAGACCATCGAGTTCAGGGATCGATTCGTGAAGGAAATGGGCTTCGAGCTGTCGGTTCGCTACGTCCAGGAGTCGATCGACAAGGGCCGAGTGAAGGAGGAGGAGGGTCCGGAAGCGAGCCGGAACGCCCTCCAGACCGTCACCTTGCTCGACGCGATCAACGAGCTCCAAGTCGATGCGGCACTCGGGGGAGCCCGTCGCGACGAGGAAAAGGCCAGAGCCAAAGAGCGGTTCTTCTCCCACCGGGACCGCTTCGGGCAGTGGGACCCCAAGAACCAGCGCCCGGAGCTCTGGAACCTCTACAACGGAAGAAAGAACCCCGGTGAGCACTTCCGGGTGTTCCCTCTGTCCAACTGGACCGAGATGGACGTCTGGCAATATATCCGTTTGGAATCCATCCCAATCCCCCTTCTGTATCTCGCACACGAGCGGGAGGTCGTGCGCCGAAACGGCGTGCTGCTCGCGAAGACAGACTTCATCCAGATCCTGGAGGACGACCGCGTGAGTCTCGAGACCGTGCGGTTCCGTACGATCGGCGACGCTACTTGCACCGGTGCGTTCGAATCGGACGCGCACTCGGTCGAGGCGATCATCCAGGAGACCGCCGCGGCGCGAGTCACCGAGAGAGGGGGCAGGAGCGACGACCGCAGATCCGAAGCCGCGATGGAGGATCGCAAGCGGGAGGGCTACTTCTGATGCCGCACAGGACCTATGCAGACATGGACCTCCTGCGCTTCACGACTGCGGGGAGTGTCGACGATGGGAAGAGCACGTTGATCGGACGTCTGCTGCACGATACGAAGTCGATCTTCGAGGACCAGATGCAGCAGATCGAGGGGGCCAGCCGGAGGCTAGGCAACGAGGGGTTGAACCTCGCACTGCTCACGGACGGCTTGAGAGCCGAGAGGGAACAGAAGATCACGATCGACGTGGCGTATCGCTACTTCGCGACGCCACGCCGGAAGTTCATCATTTCGGATACGCCCGGACACGTTCAGTACACCCGTAACATGGTCACGGGCGCCTCGACAGCGGAGCTCGCGGTCATCCTGGTGGACGCTTCGCGCGGCGTTCTCACCCAATCGAAGCGGCATGCTTTCATCACATCGCTCCTGGGAATCCCGCACCTCGTCGTGGCCGTCAACAAGATGGACCTCGTGGACTACTCCGAGGACGTGTACGACGAGATTCGGGGGGAATTCAACGACTTCTCCACCAAGCTCACGGTGAAGGACATCTCGTATGTCCCGATCAGCGCCCTACACGGGGACAACGTGGTGTCGAGGTCCGATCGGATGCCCTGGTACAAGGGGGGAGCCCTCCTTCACCGGCTCGAGAACGTGAATCTCGGCGCCAGGCGTAACCACATCGACTTTCGCTTTCCGGTCCAGTACGTCGTTCGCCCGAACTCTGAGTTTCGTGGCTACGCGGGCACGGTGTCTTCCGGAACCGTGTCTCCGGGCGAGGAGGTCGTGGTGCTCCCATCGGGGAAGGGAACACGCGTCGAGTCCGTGCAGGCGGCAGGAGACGATGTCGACGAGGCGGTGGCTGGAGACGCGATTGTTCTGACCATGGAGGACGAGCTCGACATCTCGCGCGGAGACATGATCGTTCGGCGCCGAAACGTGCCGACCGTCGGAGATCGATTCGAGGCCTACCTCTGCTGGATGAGCGAAGAGGCGATGGAGCCGGGACGGGCCTATCAGCTCCTGCACACGACCCGAAAGGTGCAGGCGTTCGTCGAGAGCATCGAGTATCGGGTCGATGTCGACACCCTCCACCGCGAGAAGGCCGGCTTCCTCGACCTGAACGAGATCGGACGCGTGGAGATCGCGACCTCCCGTCCTATCTTTTTCGACTCGTACCGCGTGAACACCGCGACCGGGAGCTTCGTGCTCGTCGATCCTCACACGAATACGACGGTCGCGGCCGGAATGATCAGAGGCACGGTCACCCGGCTGGAGCCGCAGCCGCGACGTCGCGTCTCTCCGGATGTGGTGTGGGAAGGACTCAACATCTCACGGGAGGAGCGCGAAGCGCAGTCGGGTCAACGAGCCGCCCTCGTATGGTTCACCGGGATGTCCGGGGCCGGCAAGACGACGATTGCCCGCGCGGTCGAGCGCCGGCTCTTCGAGCTGGGAAAACGCACGATGCTGCTCGACGGGGATCAGGTTCGGCATGGTCTGTGCGGTGACCTCGGCTTCTCGGCAGGTGATCGAAGCGAGAACATCCGCCGAGTGGGAGAAGTCGCCAAGCTGTTCTTCGAGCAAGGTTCTGTGGTGCTATGCACGTTCGTATCCCCTTTCCGGACCGATCGAGAGGCCGTGAAGGAGCTGTTTCCGAAGGCGCAGGTGCTCGAGGTATACGTCCGCGCGCCACTGGAAGTGTTACACGATCGGGACCCCAAGAATCTTTACGCCAGGGAAGCGTCGGGGGAGCTGTCGCTTCCAGGAAGTGCAACGCCCTACGAGGCACCGGAGTCCCCGGATATCGAGGTCGATACGTCCGCGGTATCCGTGGAATCCGCGGTCCAGATCGTTCTCGATCGCTTGCAGACGCTCATTCTCGGGCCCGACGGCTGAGGCTGCACGCCCAAGCAGGGGCTCGGTAATGCATCCGACCTAGAGAACTCAACGGGGAATCGAATCCGTGCACATCACAGTCATAGGAACCGGCTACGTCGGTCTCGTCGTCGGTGCGGGCATGGCCCATTCGGGCCACGACGTCATCTGCGCAGACATCGATGAGGACAAGATCGAGCGCCTGAAGCGGGGCGAGATCCCGATCTACGAGCCCGGCTTGGAGCCTCTCGTCGAGGAGAATCTCGAACAGGGACGGCTCAGCTTCACGACGGACGTGCCCGGGGCGGTCAGGGCTTCGGACGTCCTGTTCATCGCCGTGGGAACCCCCCCGGACGAAGATGGGTCGGCCGACCTTCAGCACGTCATCGCGGTCGCCGAAACGATCGGGCGCTCGATGAACGACGACAAGATCGTCATCACGAAGAGCACGGTGCCGGTCGGTACCGCGGCCCGAGTCAGAGAAGCCATCGAAGCAAACACTCAGCACACCGTCCACGTTTGTTCGAATCCGGAGTTCCTCAAAGAGGGGGACGCCGTTGACGATTTCATGAAGCCGGACCGGGTCGTGCTGGGGGTCGATAGCGAGGAGGCGGCGACCGTCCTCCGCGACCTCTACGCACCGTTCGTACGCACCGGCAACGACATCTTGCTGATGGATATCGCCTCCGCTGAGCTGACCAAGTACGCCGCGAATGCGATGCTGGCAACGCGAATCTCGTTCATCAACGCGATCGCGCGCGTATGCGAGGCGGCCGGGGCGGACGTCGACATGGTGCGCAGGGGAGTCGGATCGGACGGGAGGATCGGTCCCTCATTCCTGTTCCCTGGGGTGGGATATGGGGGATCCTGCTTCCCAAAGGACGTGAAAGCGCTCATCCGGACGTCCAGGGACCTCGGGATCGACCCCACCATCCTGCAGGCGGTGGAAGATACCAACCAGGAGCAGAAGGCGCTGATTCTTCGACGAGTGATCGATCGATTCGGAGAGGACTTGGGCGGTCGAACGTTCGCGGTCTGGGGCCTCGCGTTCAAACCCAACACCGACGACATGCGGGAGGCTCCGAGCCTGGTCACCATCGAGGGGCTTCTGGAGCGTGGAGCCCGGATCGTCGCACACGACCCGGCGGCGATGGAGGAGGCCCACCGAATCCTCGGTGACCGCATCGAGCTGCGAGACGTCAACTACGACGCCTTGCCCGGGGCGTCCGCCCTCCTGATTCACACCGAATGGCACCCGTATCGCCGCCCGGATTTCGAGCGAATCGGCACGTCCCTGAGCAAAAAGGTGATCATCGACGGGCGCAACCTCTACTCTCCCGATCGCATGCACGAGCTGGGGTTCGAGTACCATTCGGTCGGACGTCGGCCGGTGGGGATCCCGCACTCCGAAACGATCGCCGGCTGAGCGGCCGAGATGTCCGTTCTCGTCACCGGCGCCGCCGGTTTCATCGGTTCGCACCTCGTCGACCAACTCTTGGAGCGGGGCGAAGAGGTCGTCGGGCTCGACAACTTCGACGGGTACTACGACCGCGGGATCAAAGAGGCGAACCTGCGGAGAGCAGAGGCACGCGACGGGTTCACTCTCGTCGAAGGCGACATTCGCGAAGAGGTCTCGATCGAAGCGCTACCGGACTCGATCGACGCGATCGTCCATCTCGCGGCCAGAGCCGGCGTCCGGCCGTCGATCGCGAACCCGGTTCTCTATACGGACGTGAATCTCGTGGGCACGTCTCGACTGCTCGAGTTCGCACGCCGCACCGGAATCTCGTCGTTCGTCTTCGCGTCTTCCTCCTCCGTATACGGAAACAACCGCAAGGTCCCGTTCTCCGAGAGTGACGCGGTCGACCATCCGATTTCTCCCTACGCCGCCACGAAGAAGGCCGGAGAGCTCCTCTGCCATGCGCAGACGCACCTCTACGGAACCTCGTGCTTGTGTCTGAGGTTTTTTACGGTCTATGGTCCGCGGCAGCGACCCGATCTGGCGATTCGGAAATTCTCCCGTCTCCTGCTGTCGGGTCAGCCGATCCCTCGTTTCGGGGATGGAACCACGGCACGTGACTATACCTTCGTGGACGACATCATTCGGGGAGTCGTCTCGGCGCTCGATTTGACTCGCCGGGAGGAAGGCCGCTACGAAGTCGTCAATCTCGGTGAGTCTCGCACCATCACCCTCACCGAGATGATTCGGGTCGTCGGGCAGGTCTTCGGCCGAGAGCCACACATCGAGGCGCTTCCCGACCAACCGGGTGACGTGGAGAGGACGTATGCCGATGTTGCGAAGGCGCGGGACCTGCTGGGGTATGATCCGTCCACGGAGTTCGTCGAAGGGATGGAGCGATTCGCAGCCTGGTACGAGGCCGAGGGTGCACAACAAGACGGGGTCGACCTAGCATGAGCCGACGGATCCTGCTCACGGGGGCTGCGGGGTTCCTGGGTTCACACTTGGCGCATCGTCTGCTGGCCGATGGGAACGAAGTACTCGGGGTGGACAACTTCGTGACCGGATCTCGGGAGAACGCGGCCTGGCTACAGTCGGAGCCGGGGTTTTCCTTTCGAGAGCACGACGTTTCCCAGCCACTGTTCGTGGAAGGACCGATTCAAGCGGTCTTGCACTTCGCGTCGGCGGCGAGCCCAGTCGACTACCTGGAGCTCCCGATCCAGACCTTGAAAGTCGGGAGCCTCGGGACCCACAACATGCTTGGAGTCGCGCGGGTGAAGGGAGCGAGGTTCCTGCTCGCCTCCACTTCCGAGGTATACGGCGATCCCGATGTCCACCCCCAGGTCGAGGAATACTGGGGGAACGTCAATCCCGTCGGGCCGCGGGGGGTATACGACGAGGCGAAGCGGTTCGCCGAAGCCCTCTCGATGGCTTATCACCGCGTCCACGAGATCCCGGTGCGCATCGCCCGGATCTTCAACACCTACGGACCCAGGATGCGACCCGGAGACGGACGTGTGGTCTCCAACTTCCTGGTTCAGGCGCTTCGTGGAGATCCGCTCACCGTCTACGGCGATGGCGAGCAGACCCGCTCCTTCTGCTACGTCGACGACCTGGTGGATGGGTTGCTGCGACTTCTGGACTCCGATCACGCCGGTCCGGTCAACCTCGGAAACCCTGTCGAGTATACGGTCCTGCAGCTGGCAGAAGCGGTACTTGAGCTGGTGGGCGCCACCTCCGAGATCCAACATCGACCGTTACCCGAGGACGATCCCAAGGTCCGTCAGCCCGACATCACCAAGGCTCGAAAGCTCCTGGGCTGGGAGCCCAAGATCGGTCTGGAGGAGGGCCTCGAGCGGACGATTCCTTACTTTCGTGAGCTCGTAGAGCGCCAGGGCGCCCGCGCCCGTCCCCTCGCCTGACGGCCCCTGCGGTCTGCAAAGCCTCGATCGGGCCGCTCTCTTACCATGCAGAGTCGGATCCATACCGCATCGAAGGTGTTTCATCTTCGCGTGATCGTCTACGCGGGTTTCGCTCTCTGAAACGGCGGCTGGCCCGTGGCTCGTTCTACATCCTCGAGACCTGAGCTCATGGACAAGAACCCGGCGAGTACCCGGCCCGTGGGATCTCCGTCACTCGGCGGAGGTCGGCCCACGAACGTGAAGCAGCTGATCCTCCGGGCCGAAGCGGCATGCGACCGGGACGACTACGCGGCCGCTCTGCTGGACTTGCGGGGCATTCTGGCGCAGCATCCCGACTTCGCGGACGTGCGTAATCGGGCGGGCTTTTGTCGCGCCATGCTCGGGGATCGTGAGGGGGCTCTGGAGGAGTTCGGCCACGCCCTGCGCGTCAACCCCGGCTACGCCGAGGCACACTTGAACCGGGGTCTCGTGCTCAACGATCTCACCCGATTCGACGAAGCGAGAGAAGCCTTCGAGCGTGCCGGTGCGCTCGACCGTCGAGCAGAAGATCCATTCCCGGCGGAGTTGGGCAATCGGATTGCGCTGGCGCACGCTGAGCTGGGAGACCTCTACATGACGGGTGGCCAGCCCGCCGCTGCGGCGGCGGAGTACGGAAAGGCTCTGGAAGTCCGACCCGACTTCGTGGACGTTCGTAG
>JAHEKL010000121.1 GCA_024638345.1 Gammaproteobacteria bacterium
CTGGGGGGACTGGTTCGGCGAAATGTTCTCGAGCGAGGGGTCGGTGGAATGGCTGCGGGGGTACGGGCAGTGGGCCGGAGCTCGATGCCGGAGGAGGAGGAGCAGTACCAGGAGTATCGCCGAGTCGTAGAAGAGTTTCCGACCAGCTCCGTGGTCATTCGGACCTTCGACTTGGGGGGGGACAAGTTTCCGGCGTTCCTCCACATGCCCGCGGAGGAAAACCCGTTTCTCGGCTGGAGGGCGATCCGAGTCTGCCTGGACAACCTGGAGCTCTTCCGGCCCCAGCTCCGTGCGATTCTCCGGGCCACAGCCCATGGCGACGTCCGGATCATGATCCCCCTGGTGAACGACGTCATGGAGGTGGTTCAGGTACGGGAGCTTCTCGGCGAGGAAGAGGAGTCCCTCAAGCGCGAAGGGATCCCCTTCTTCTCCGGGTACAAGCTCGGTTGCCTGATCGAGACCCCCGCGGCGGCTCTCGAGGCTGTCGAGCTCGCGCGACACTGTGACTTCTTCTCCATCGGGACGAACGACCTGGTGCAGTACACGCTCGCGGTCGATCGGTCGAACGCGCGCCTCGCCCATCGATACAACCCGTTCCATCCCGCCGTCGTTCGCCAGCTCCATCAGGTTTCGAGGGTGGCGAGAGCGGCTGGGATCGAGGTCGCGGTATGCGGCGAGATGGCGGCCAACCCTCTCGGAGCCTTCCTGCTTCTGGGTCTCGACATCACATCCCTTTCCGTGGCATGGCAGAGCTTGCCCGAGATGCGGAAGGTCATCCGCAGCGTACGGATCGAGGACGCGCGAGAGGCCACTCGCAGAGCGCTGGCCGCACCGACCTCCAAGGAGGTCACGGATGAGCTGGCGGCCGGAATCGGATCCGGCGTGGATCTTGCCGCTTTCTCGGGCCGTTGGAGCTTGTCCGTTTCTTGAACACGTTATCCATGCGACTTCGCCTGCTCGCGCCCACTCGGGTCTCGCGTCGGTCTCGGCGCGTTCTCTCCCGTGGGTCTCAAACATCTGAACCGATCGAGGTGACCCGTTGAAGCTCCGTCAGTTCTCCTCCGAGTCCGTTTCCGAAGGGCACCCGGACAAAGTGGCCGATCGCATCTCGGACGCCGTGCTGGACGCGATGCTGTCTCAGGACCCGCAAGCGCGTGTGGCCTGTGAGACGCTCGTGACCACCGGTCTGGCACTCGTCGCCGGCGAAATCACGACGAGCGCGCAGGTCAACATCCCGGAGGTGACACGAGAGACGCTTCTCGAGATCGGATACGACGCAGCCGAATTCGGAATCGATGGACGGACCTGTTCCGTGTTGACGTCCATCGACCGGCAATCGCCGGACATCGCCATGGGCGTCGATACCGGAGGGGCCGGGGACCAGGGCATGATGTTCGGATTCGCAACGGACGAGACCGAGGAACTGATGCCGCTGCCCCTCGTTTGTGCGCACCGTCTTACCAGAGCACTCGCGGAAAAGCGGCGAGCCGGAGCGATCCCCTGGCTTCGGCCGGACGGCAAGTCCCAGGTGACCGTCGAGTACGACGGAGATACGCCCTCACGAATCTCGACGGTGGTTCTCAGCGCCCAGCACTCGCCGGACGTGGAGATCGACGAGATTCGCGCGACGCTCACGCGGGAAGTGATCGAGCCGCACTTGCCCGCAGAGCTCTTCGATTCCGGGCGAGCCGTGATCCACGTGAATCCAACGGGGCGCTTCGTGACCGGAGGGCCGCAGGGAGACGTCGGCCTCACGGGCCGAAAGGTCATCGTGGATACGTACGGAGGAATGGGGCGCCATGGCGGCGGTGCGTTCTCCGGAAAGGACCCGACGAAAGTGGATCGCTCCGCGGCGTATGCTTCTCGTTGGGCGGCGAAGAACGTCGTGGCTTCTGGAGCCGCGAAGCGTTGCGAGATCCAGCTGGCTTATGCGATCGGCGTCTCCGAGCCCGTTTCCATCTGGGTCGACACGCACAATACGGGTGTGGTGGCGGACGAACGGATCGCGGCTGCCGTGGGTGAGGTGTTCGACTTCCGGCCGGCTTCGATCATTCGTGACCTGGATCTACGCAAGCCGATCTTCGCGCCCACCGCCGCCTATGGACACTTCGGACGGATGCCCTGCACCGTGGAGCGACTCGGTCAGCAGGTGACGGTCTTTCCGTGGGAGCGGGTCGATCGGGTAGAGGAACTGCGCTCGGCGCTCGATCTATGATTCGGAGAAGGTGAACTACCGTTCGGCACCGGAGTACCTTGGGAGAATCGCGGGATCGTCCCCGCAGGAGGTGGCCGTGCTGGTCGAGGTCAAGGTACAGAGCTTGGGGCTGGATCGGACATCCAATACCCCGGTCCTCATCCTTCAGGAGATGGAAGGGGAGCGGGTGCTCCCAATTTGGATCGGCCCCGGAGAGGCCTCGGCGATCGCGATGCAGCTCGCCGACATGAAATTCTCACGCCCGCTGACCCATGACCTGCTTGCCTCGGTGCTCTCGGGGCTGGGTGGCAAGCTTCAGCGCGTCGTGATCACCAGGGTGGCGGATTCCACATACTACGCAGAGCTGGTGATCGAAAGGGGAGAGGACCGGATCAGCGTCGACGCGCGGCCATCCGATTCGATCGCAATCGCCCTGAGGGCCGACGCCCGGATCTTCGCCGAGGACGAGCTGCTCGAGCGGGCATCGATCGAGATCTCGGAGGACAGCAGCAGCTTCACGCTCGAGGCTGGAGATCCGGAGTCGGGAGAGAACCCGCCCTTCGCGAATGCGGACGAGCTGAACGAGTACCTCCGCCGGCTGAACCCGGAAGACTTCGGTCGTTTCTCGCCCTGAGAATGTCGCGAGTCTTCGCGTCCCTCCTACTCAGCGCCATCCTCTTTCTTCCCGGAGCGTTGCGGGCTCAGGAAGAGGTGGCTCCCGTTCTTTTGGGACGCCTGCTCGTCTCGGGGGCGCCTGCCGATACCGGAACGGTCGTCTTGCATCGCGTCTCGCCCGAGGAAGCCGGTGACGTCGATTCGATCAGCGTCGATGCCGACGGAAGCTTCCGCTTCTCGCTGCCGAACCTCCCGATACCCGGATCGGGAGAGATCTTCCTCGCCTCCAGTCGCTTCGACAGCGTGCTCTACGCGGGCTCGCCGATCTCGGACCCGATTCAGCTCGACTCGATCTATGAGATCCGTGCGTATCCCTCTCAGACTGTCCCTCCCGAAGGCCTGGCATTTCCGGTGTCCCGGAGGGAGGTCTGGGTCGACGAAGGGCCGCTCGGCTGGCAGGTGACCGATGTCCTGGAGATCCACAATCCACAAAGCACGACGCTGGTGCCCGGCTCTCCCGAGGGATCCGTCTGGCGATACCCGCTTCCGAGCGGGGCGATCGGCGCGAGGATCCTCCAGGTGGGCCCCGTGGTGGGTCCGGCGCGAGTCGATGCCACCACCCTGACCGCTTCGAATCCGGTCGTGCCAGCAGAGAACTACTACATCGTGCAGTACGACCTCGAGTCGATCGAGTTCGATCTTCCGCTCCCGGGCGAAACAGGACTCGTCCAACTCCTCGTTCGAGAGCCCGCGCCCGCGATCCGAGTCGAGGGGCTTGCACGGCAACCGTCCGAGGAGATCGAGCTGGGAGTCAACTTCATGCGGTGGGCCGGTCAATCGCTCCGGGACCAGAGCGTTGCCGTGCGTCTGGGAGAGGATGCCGCGTCGACGTCTGTCATCTGGATATCGCTCGCTCTCGCGATGCTTCTCGTCGGTGCGGGGTCCATCATGATTCGACGGCGGCCGAGTATGAGGCCCCTGGCGGTGCCCCCTCGTCTACGAAAGGACATCCTCGTCGAGATCGCCAAGCTGGACGAAGAGCACGCCCGCCTCGAGCAACCCAGTCCAAAACGGCACGCGCGCTATGAGACCCGACGCGCGGAGTTGGTGCAGGAGCTTCAGGCGTGGAGGGAAGGCTAGGCCCAGGATTACAGATGAGCCTGATCACGTCCGACGGTATCCTGCTCCGCTCGCACCAGTACTCCGAGTCCTCCCGGATCTTGCGTTTCCTCACACCGGACCTTGGGATCGTGTCCCTGATCGGAAAGGGAATGAGGACTCGAGGGGCCAGGGGAGAGGCTTCCATCCAGACCTTCGGTGAAGGATCGATCACCTTTCTGTACAAGCCGGAGCGCGACCTCCATACGCTGCGGGAAATCCACCCGCGAGAGGGCTCCCTCGCACTGGGACGCGGAGTCAAGCGATTCGTCGGGGCCTCATTGGTCGCGGAACTCCTCCTCTCGCACAATCTCGAGGAGGGTGACCGAGCCCTCTACGAGTGGATCCGAACGGTCCTGCACAACCTCGCTACGGCCGAGGAGTCCGAGGTGTTGACCTGGGTGCTGGCCGGAGGCTGGAGAACCCTCGCCGAGCTGGGCTTTCCGCCCCGGCTGTCCGAATGTGTGAGATGCGATCGGGACCTTTCCGACTCGGAAGCAGAGGTGATCGGTGAGGGACGTCTCTTTCGCTTCGACGTGGGCGCCGGTGGCGTCATATGCGCGCAGTGTGGGAAGGACACGGCTCTGCCACGCGTTGGTCCATCGGCATTGAGGGATCTCGAGGTGCTGGTCGAGGGGCGGGCTCCGTCCACGCTTCGCGGGTCGTCTGCGCACCTCTCTCTTCTGGAGCGCTACGCCGAACATCACCTGAGTCCTCGTCGAGGCTTCAGGTCCTTCGCCTCGCTGCGTCCGCTGCTGAACAAAACGGAAGAGTCAGGGTACAGATAAGTGTAGCTGTCTAGCCTTCTTCTGGACTTTGTGGCCGGAAGAAACGCTTGACCATCCGTCTCACGACCCATAGTTAGTGAAGAAGACTGTGGGGCTTGACTTCGTTCACCGAGGAGGGCCATAGCCTTTCCGCTACTGCACAGGAAACTGTGCGGAGGCCAGGATGAGGCGCTCACTGGGCGTCACCCTCGTCCTACTCTCCGCAGCGTTCCTGCCTCACACCGCACTCGGTCAACAGGTGGGAGCGACCGTCGGGGCTCAACAGGAACCGGAGTCCGGGTTCGAGCTGGGAAGGAACTATCCGAATCCTTTCAACCCAGACACTCGAATCCCCTTCGATCTGTACGGGAATGCCTTTCCCGAGGGCCGTCCGGCTAACGTCACGATCAGGATATTCAATATCCTTCGGCAGTACGTGGCGTCGCCTACGGCCCTGGGTCATCCGGCAGGAGACGGGACACCAGTCGTCGACCTGGAGTATTCTTCTCCAGGACACTATGAGACCTACTGGGACGGCCGCGACCGTTCCGGGTCCTACGTTGCGTCTGGGGTCTACATCCTCGAGCTCACCGTGAACGGCCGCTCGCAGGTCCGCAGGATGTTCGTCAGCGGCGGTTAGTTCTTCACGCCCGCGAGCTTCACTCCACCAAGAAAACTCAGGATGCGCGCTCCTCGAGGAGCTTCAGAAACTCCTCGGGCTCGGTGAGTTCCGAAAGACGGTCCGGGATGTCGGGGTCCTTCGCGAATTGAGCGATCTTTCCCAGTACGGGCAGGTACTGATTGGAGACTTCCAAGGGGGGAGCGACAATCAGGAAGAAGTGGCGAACCGCCTCGCCATCGATGGAGTTGAAGTCGAGACCGGACGGCTTCCTTCCGTACGCGAGCCGAAGGCGATTCACCACCAGGGATCGGCAGTGGGGTATGGCGATCTGCCTTCCGATGCCCGTCGATCCCAGGTTCTCGCGCCGCTTCAGGGTCTTGTACAGGATGGCCATGGACTTCTCGTCCAGGTCCAGCAGCCCGACCAGCTCCTTCAGGATCTCGTCCTTCGAGTCCGCCTGCAGCTCGAGCTCCACGCAACCGGCATCGAAAAACTCTAGCAACTTCATCGATTCCTCCGTAAACGACGCCCCGCGGAGAAGGGTGATTCGCCCCGCAACAGTCGCCCCGGGTCCGTGAGGGCGTGAAACGTTACAGGAACGCCCGGGGGATGTCAAAGCGCCGAGGATTGGGCCGCGGGTCGTAGCCGCATGCTTCACTGCAACTCCGATGCGCCGTAAGTTATCTCTATGGTTGTCAACATTCTGGAGCTCCTCGAAGGGAGCTACGTGCCGCTCTACCTGGCGCCTCAGGCGGGTGTCAGCGAGTCGCCGTTTCGTCGACTGTGCCGGCAGTTCGGGGCGGATGTCGTCGTCAGCGAATTCGTCAGCGCCGAGGGAATCCTGAGAGGGAACGAACGGACTCTCGACTATCTGCGGTTCGCAGAGGAAGAGAGACCGATCGGCGTACAGATTTTCGGGGCGGATCCCGAAAGAATGGGGGAGGCCGCGGCGTTCGTGCACGAGACCTTCGGCCCCGACTTCATCGACATCAATTTCGGATGTCCGGTCAAGAAGGTCGTCAAGCGGAACGGTGGCTCGGGCTGCCTGCGTGACCTTGGGCTGGTAGCGAGGATCGTGCGAGCGGTCGCGGACGCGTCACCTCTTCCTACCACCGTCAAGATCCGTAGTGGATACGACCAGCAAAGTCGGGACCCGGTCAAGATCGGCCTGGTGTGCCAGGAGTCAGGCGCCCGTGCCGTCACACTTCATCCCAGGACCCGCACGGAGATGTACTCCGGAAAGGCGGACTGGGAAGAGATCCGAGCGCTCAAGGCGGCGCTCCAGGTCCCGGTGATCGGAAACGGTGACATCCGGACGGGAGAGGATGCGGCCGCCATGCGGGACCGGACTGGATGCGACGGTATCATGATCGCCCGTGGATCCCACGGCGATCCCTGGTTGTTCAGACAGGCCCGAGCCGCGCTTTCCGGGGATCCGATCCCACCCGACCCCGACGTCGAGGAGCGCTTCAGGATCTGCCTGGAGCATGCCGAGAACGCGGTGATGTACGGGGGCGATCCCCAGCGGGCGGTCATCGAGTTCCGAAAGCATCTGGGTTGGTATATGAAAGGGTTGCCCGCCGGAAGGGAGCTTCGCCAGGATCTCTTCCAGGCCAAATCGCTGGACGATGTGCGCTCACGACTGGAAGGCTATCGGCGGAAACATCTGAAGGGTCGACTGCCTGGAATGGAACCGCGAGAGACGGCCATCGTATCATGAAATGGTGCGAGACATGGAACAGAGGAATCCATGGTCGCGTCGCTTTCGAGAACTGGGGGCGTCCCGGTTTCGACGTGTCTAGTGAGGTTGGAGCTGCGTGCCGAGGTCCCGGGACCTCGATAATCCATCCGGGAAACTTTTAAACGCCAACAATAACCTGGCGCTGGCTGCGTAAGGTTCGTCCTTACTCGTAGCCCGTCTCCTGAGGAGCCCGCCCGAGGCGACTCTTGTAGGCGACGAAAAGTCGGGCTGGTCTTCCGGTGGCGCTGCCTCATCGGGGACGAGAACTCTGGGTAGCTAGCCCGGGCCGGCGGTACCCTGGCCGAGTCCGGTAGCGAATACGACAGGGTGACACGCACGTAGACGCTTCGACGGATCTATTCGCGGACGCGGGTTCGACTCCCGCCGCCTCCACTTGCCGGCTCCCATGGGCGCACTGCTCATGGGAGCCTTAGCGTTTTCAGTCCGGGACTCGCGGCGGGGGGAGAACCCGCCCGGACTCGCCGTGCGAGGACGGATGGCGGGGGCGAGCCGAGCGGGAGATGCGGGATTCGGAGAGTGAGTGCCGATCCGCGAGACCTGCGAAGATCCGGCGACAGCCGGATCGAAGCGACTCCCGCCGCCTCCACTGGCCGGCTCCCATGGGCGCACTGCTCATGGGAGCCTTAGCGTTTAGGGTAGCAGCTCCCGCGGTCGATACCGGAGCAGGAACACCCCTTCCTGCTTACTCGTAACGACGATCGTCCC
>JAHEKL010000122.1 GCA_024638345.1 Gammaproteobacteria bacterium
CCCCGTCGTGGTTCCCTCAATCGCGACCGAGCCCCTGTTCCTCAACCGAACGCGCACCGTCGAGGAACCAAGGGAGCTGGATCTGGCTTTCGTGTGTGTGCCTGTGCGGCTGGGGAATGAGACGATCGGAGCCCTCAGCGCCGAGAGGCGATACAACCAGACCATATCCTTCGACGAAGACATCCGCGTACTCTCGATCCTCGCGTCCCTCATCGCACATGCCGTACGATTGCGGCAGTTCGCCGAAGAGGAGAAGGCGCTGCTCGCCGAAAATCAGCGCCTCCAGAGAGAGCTCGCGGACCGGTACAGACCCGCGAATATCGTGGGAAACTCCCGAGAGATGGCGCCGGTCTATGAGATGATCGGTCAGGTGGCGGACAGTGACGCCACGGTGCTCATCCGAGGAGAGAGCGGGACCGGAAAGGAGCTGATCGCGCAGGCCGTACACTACGGCAGCCAGAGGTCGAAGGGACCGTTCATCCGTGTGAACTGCGCGGCTCTCCCGGAGGGGCTCGTCGAGAGTGAGCTGTTCGGACACGAGAAGGGGGCGTTCACCGGTGCGGTACAGCAACGGATCGGAAGGTTCGAGCGGGCCGGCGGGGGCACGATCTTCCTCGACGAAATCGGAGACCTTCCGGCTTCGGTACAGGTTCGGCTGCTCAGGGTCCTGCAGGAGCGCGAGTTCGAGAGAGTGGGCGGCACGAAGGTGCTCTCGGCCGACGTCCGCGTCGTCGCTGCGACGAACCGAGATCTGGAGAGGGACATCGAGGAAGGCCGATTCCGGACGGATCTCTTCTATCGTCTGAACGTCTTTCCGATACATGTTCCGCCCCTTCGGGATCGGCGCACCGACATCATCCTTCTGGCGGACCATTTCATCGAGAAATACAACCAGCGGCACTCTCGCTCGATCGTACGCCTCTCCACACCCGCGATCGACCTGCTCATGGCCTACCATTGGCCCGGAAACGTCCGGGAGCTCGAGAACGCGATCGAGCGCGCCGTGCTGCTGGCCGACGACAGCGGCGTGATCGACGCACGCCTCCTCCCTCCCAGCCTGCAGATGGCGGGGCCGGGCGACAAGCGCTCCGGTCCGCTGCGCATTCAGCTCGATGCGTTGGAGAAGGAGCTGATCATCGATGCCCTGAAGGTGAACAGGGGGAATCGAGCCGCAGCGGCCCGACAATTGGGTATCACCGAGCGAATCATGGGTCTCAGGGTCGAGAAGTACGGCCTGAGCTGATCACGCCGACCCATACTCCCAGGCGAGCTACAATCTCGTAGGGGCGAGCCCGGTTCCTACCGAAATGTAGGGATTTCGGCTGGATTTCACCCCTCTACGAACGTTGAAATGACTCTGTAAATATAATTCAATAAATAACTTGAGTGCCGTACTGACGGTCTGGCATACGGCTTGCCCCTGACCGTGCCCGTACCATCGTGATCCACTACACGGCGGTCGTGCTTCGGTGCTCCGCGCGGTGCGCCAACCCACACGATCGATTGAGAGGAAAACCAGTCATGCGGCTCATACGCAAATCCATCGTCCCGTCGGTCGCACTTCTTGCTGCATTTCCGGGCTTAGCGGTTGCGCAGGAAGTCAGCGCGGCGGACGCGATGTTCACGGTGAACAATACCTGGATGATGGTGGCCACTTTCCTGGTCTTCATCATGCACCTCGGCTTCGCCACACTCGAGTCCGGGCTCACCCAGTCGAAGAACACGGTGAACATCCTGTTCAAGAACATGGGAATCATCGCGATCGGTCTTCTCACATATGCGCTCTTGGGCTTCAACCTGATGTATCCGGGGGAGTTCTCGATTGGAGGGATCTTCGGCTTCGCCGGCTTCGGGGTCGGAACTGATCCGGAGGGTCTGACCTCCGCCTACAATCCGGGATACACCTATTGGACCGACTTCCTCTTCCAGGGGATGTTCGCCGCCACGGCGGCGACCATCGTGTCCGGAGCCGTCGCCGAGCGCGTCAAGCTGGGCTCGTTCCTGGTCTTCTCGACTGTCTACGTCGCTTTGGTCTATCCATTCCTGGGCTCGTGGAAGTGGGGAGGCGGATGGCTGGACGCGATGGGCTTCTATGACTTCGCCGGTTCGACCCTGGTCCACTCGGTCGGAGGATGGGCGGCCCTCGCTGGCGTCATCTTCCTCGGACCCCGTCTGGGGAAGTACGTGAACGGCGAGATTCGGCCCATCCTCGGTCACAATCTGCCCCTGGCCGTTATCGGGATGTTCCTGCTCTGGCTGGGGTGGTTCGGATTCAACGGTGGGTCCGTGCTCAGCGCGGATCCCGGGCTCGTCTCATTCGTGCTGGTGACCACGTCGATGGCAGCCGCTGCCGGGATCATCGGAGCGATGCTCACGACTTGGATCATCCACAAGCATCCTGACGCTTCGATGGTGCTGAACGGTGCGCTAGCCGGCCTCGTGGGAATCACCGCAGGGGCCGATGTGGTGAGCGTGCTGAGCTCGATCATCATCGGTCTCATCGCGGGCGTCATCGTGGTCTTCTCGGTGGAAATCATCGACCGGGCCAAGCTGGACGACCCGGTCGGGGCGATCTCGGTGCACCTGACTTGCGGGATCTGGGGCACTTTGGCAGTCGGGCTCTTCAGCGCCGACTTCAGCATCGTCACGCAGCTGATCGGAGTCTTGGCCTACGGTGCCGTCGCTTTCCCGGCGGCGAGCGTCATCTTCCTCACGCTGAAGGCCACGATGGGATTGAGGGTGTCGGATACGGTGGAGCGAAGAGGACTCGACCTGTCCGAGCACAACATGGAAGCGTATCCGGACTACACGATCTTCACGGCTCGCTGACCCACACAGTCGGCCAAATGCTGACCCACACAGTCGGCCAAATACGGAGTTTACGATGAAACTTGTGATCGCATACGTTCAGCCCGAACGACTCCACCACGTGAAGCAGGCGCTGAGCGAGGTAGACGTCAACCGGATGTCGGTGACGAACGCCCTGGGGTGCGGTCAGCAGCGCGGCTTCACGGAGACCTACCGTGGCGCAGAGTTCGAAGTAAGGCTGCTGAAGAAGGTGCGTTTCGAGATCGCCGTGAACGACAACTTCCTCGAGCGCACGAAGGAGGCCATCATCAAGGGCGCCCGGACCGGGAGCTTCGGTGACGGAGTGATCTTCGTGCTCGATCTCGCCGAATGCTACCGGATTCGAACGGGGGAGCATGGCGGTCCGGCAATCGGTTGAGGCAGGATCGCAGGGATGACGGGAAGCCGGAGCTCGGTCTGGCGATCAAGCTGGATCGGGCTCCGGTTTCTCCTGCCACCACGGGACTTTCGCCGCAAACCCGAAGGCTGGCCGAGAGTATATGCGGCTGATACACTGTAGGCCCACATTCTTGAACGTCCATCGTAAAGGGATCGAAGCGCCATGACACCGGAAGACTTTTTCAAGTTTGCCCGCGAGCACAATGCGAAGATGATCGACCTCAAGTTCACCGATCTGCTCGGGACCTGGCAGCACTGCAGCTACCCGACCGAGACGTGGGACGAGGGAACGTTCGAGGATGGAGTCGGCTTCGACGGATCCTCTATCAGGGGTTGGCAGGCGATCAACGTCTCGGACATGCTCGCCGTCCCGGATCCCTCCACGGTAAAGGTGGATCCGTTCTTCGCCGAGCCGACGGTCAGCGTGATCGCGGATATCGTCGATCCCGAGACCCGCGAGGACTACTCGCGCGACCCGAGACATATCGCGCGGAAGGCGCAGGAGTATATGGAGAGCAAGGGATTCGCGGATACCTGCTACGTCGGTCCCGAGCCGGAGTTCTTCATCTTCGATCACGTCGCCTACGAGCAAAACCAGCATCGTGGCTTCTACCAGGTCGACTCCGTCGAGGGGGCGTGGAACACAGGTCGGTTCGAGGAGCCGAACCTGGGTTACAAGCCGAGCTACAAGGGCGGCTACTTCCCCGTGAGCCCGACGGACACCTACCACGACCTGCGTGGTCAGATGGTCTACGAGATGTCCAAGGTCGGGATCGTGGTGGAAGCCCATCACCACGAGGTAGGCACGGGGGGGCAGGCCGAGATCGACATGCAGTACGCCCCTCTGCTCCAGATGGCCGATCAGTTCATGTGGTTCAAGTACATCATCAAGAACGTGGCCAAGAACGCCGGAAAGACGGTCACCTTCATGCCGAAGCCGATCTTCCAGGACAATGGGAGCGGGATGCACACCCACATGTCACTCTGGAAGGACGGACAGCCGCTCTTCGCGGGAGACGGCTATGCGGGCCTGAGCGACATGGCTCTGCATGCGATTGGGGGGCTGCTCAAGCACGCCCGTGCCCTGCTAGCCTTCGCGGCGCCCACGGCGAATTCGTATCATCGCCTGGTTCCGGGATACGAAGCGCCGGTCAACCTGGCGATGTCGAAGCGTAACCGGTCGGCTTCGGTCCGGATCCCCATGTATTCCGGTAGCCCGAAGGCGAAGCGGCTGGAGTTCCGTTGCCCGGACCCGAGCTGCAACGGCTACCTCATGTTCTCGGCCATGCTGATGGCCCTGCTGGACGGCATCGAGAACCAGATCGAACCGGGTGACCCCCTAGACCGCGACATCTACGACATGACGCCCGAGGAGCTCGATCAGACGAACAAGACGCCAGCCTCCCTGGAGGAGGCTCTCCGTGCTCTCGAGGGGGATCACGAATTCCTGACGAAGGGCGGCGTCTTCACGGACGACCTGATTGAGACCTGGATCAGCTACAAGATCGAGAACGAGGTGGAGGAGCTGCGGCTTCGACCTCATCCGCACGAGTTCTTCTTGTACTACGACAGCTGATCGCCGCGGGCCTCGAAGGGGTCACGACAGGGGCGGGCCGCCATCCGGATCTCGGGTGGCGGCCCGTTCTTCACTCTGGAGGCCTTCCTCTCTCCATGGGCGGAAAGAGCCGAGGACACGGACCGATTGAGCGCGGTCTCGGACCTGAGATATGGCTTGCGCGACGTCGCGATCCCGCGGGCTTCCCTCGAGCTCGAGCACGAACCGATAGGTCCACGGGGTGACTCCGGGTCGGGACTCGAGCTTCGAGAGGTTGACTCCTTCTGCTGAGAACGGCAGCAGGATCTCGACCAGGGAGCCTGGGCGGTTCTCGGTCTCCACGAGGAGAGCGGTCTTCCACGCCCGATCTGCCGACTCACCCTCGCCGGGGAGTGGGTCGCTTTCCGTGAGACGGATCACGAGGAAGCGTGTCTGGTTGTCTGAGCGGTCTTGCAGATCCGAGGCCAGGATCTCCAACCCGTAGCGCTCGGCGGCGCGCGAGGAAGCTACGGCTCCGAGGGTGGCATCGCCCCTCTCGGACACCTCGCGAGCCGCGCCCGCGGTGTCGTAGACCGCGACGGCCTCGACTCCCGGATGCTGCGAGAGAAACCGACCACACTGGGCGAGCGCAACCGGATGAGAGAGCACCCTTCGCAGGTCCTTGAGGTTCGAGCCTGGAAGACCCAGCAGAAAGTGACGGATGGGCCGGATGACCTCCCCTACCACGGCGAAACCGGGCTCCATCAGGACGTCGTAGGCGGGCTGAACCGTTCCGGCGAGACTGTTTTCGACGGGCAGGAGCCCAGCCGCGACGCGTCCCGCCCGGACCGCGTCGCCGACCTCTCGGAACTCGCGACACGGGACCGGCTCGACGTCCGCTCCGAACCACGTGCGAACGGCGTCTTCGCTGAAGGCCCCTAGCTCACCTTGGAACGCGACGGGGAGCGGCATCAGTGCCTCGTCCGGGCCGATGGGGTCCCCGAGTCGACCGTCAAGCCTCGACGGTCCGGGCGCTTTCGAACGCTTCGATCTCGTCCAGATGCCGCAAAGCGAGACCAATGTCGTCCAGGCCCTCGAGCAGGCACTCACGGCGAAAGGGATCGACTTCGAAGGCGGCGTCGAATCCTGCATCGTCACGGATTCGACGCTCCTCGAGACTCACCGTCACCACGGTGTCGGGCCTCTTCCGGACCCGTTCCATCAGTGCTTCGACTTCGTCCTCGGGGAGCAGCGCGGGAAGCAGTCCGTTCTGGAAACAGTTGCTCCGGAAGATGTCGGCGAAGCTCGGGGCGATGACGACACGAATCCCGAAGTCGGAGAGCGCCCAGGCCGCGTGCTCCCTCGAGGAGCCACAGCCGAAGTTCCTTCCCGCGAGGAGGATGGGCGCCCCTTGGTACTCTTCGCGATTCAGGACGAAGCCCGGGTCGGGTGAACCGTCCGCAAGGTATCGCCAATCGTAGAAGAGGACGTCCCCGTAGCCGGTGCGCTCGATCCGTTTTAGAAACTGCTTCGGAATGATCTGATCGGTGTCCACGTCCACCCGATCCAGCGGCACCGCTGGCCCACTCACCGTGCGGAAGGGTTTCATCGAGATCCCCATTCACGAATATCGACGAACCTGCCGGCAATCGCCGCAGCCGCGGCCATCGAGGGACTGACGAGATGCGTTCGGCCGCCTCGTCCCTGTCTTCCCTCGAAGTTCCGATTGGACGTGGACGCACAGCGCTCCCCCGGCCCCAGGACGTCCGGGTTCATACCTAGACACATCGAGCAGCCGGCCTCCCGCCACTCGAATCCGGCGTCCTTGAAGATTTGATCCAGCCCCTCCCGCTCGGCTTCCGCCTTCACCCAGGTCGAGCCGGGGACGACCATGCCGCGGACCTCGGGGTGGACCCTTCGTCCCTTCACGACCTCCGCGGCGCTTCTCAGATCTTCGAGTCGGGCATTCGTGCAGGAGCCGATGAACACACGGTCCAGCCGAATTTCCTCGATGGGTGTGCCAGGTGTCAGGCCCATGTACTCGAGAGCACGGTGCGCGGCCTCGCGGTCGCCCGCGTCTCCCTGCTGATCCGGATCCGGCACACGGCCGGTCACCGGAGCCACCATGCCAGGAGTCGTTCCCCAGGTCACGATCGGCGCTAGACTGGCCGCATCGATTGGAACGACCCGATCGAACTCGGCGCCAGGGTCCGTAGCGAGCTCCCTCCACCGGGAGATCGCCGAATCGAGCTCCGCGTCTCGCGGAGCGTACTCACGGCCACGCACATACTCGAACGTGGTCTGGTCGGGAGCGATCATTCCCGCCCGTGCTCCCCCCTCGATGGACATGTTGCAGACCGTCATGCGACCCTCCATCGAGAGGGAGCGCACAGCTTCGCCCACGTACTCGATGACGTGGCCCCGGCCACCGTCCACGCCGAGAATCCCGATGATCCCTAGGATGAGATCCTTGGCGGTCACGCCCGGCCCCAACGAACCCTGCACGTCCACCTTCAGGGTCTTCGGCTTGTCCATCCAGAGGCACTGAGTCGCCAGGACCTGCTCGACTTGTGAGGTCCCGATCCCGAAGGCGAGGGCTCCGAAGGCCCCATGCGTGGAGGTATGGCTGTCCCCACACACGATGGTCATTCCCGGCTGCGTATAGCCGAGCTCCGGGCCGATGACGTGGACGATCCCCTGATGCGCGTCGTTCATCCCATAGAACGTGACGCCGAACTCACGGACATTCTGCTCGAGGGTTTCGATCTGCCGTCGGGCGATGTCGTCTCGCACCGGAAGGGATCTGGGCCAGGTTGGGACGTTGTGGTCTACCGTGGCCACAGTTCGGTCCGGCCGCCGCACGGATCGACCGGCTAGCCTCAAGCCCTCGAACGCCTGAGGGGATGTGACCTCGTGAACCAGATGCAGATCGACGTACAAAAGGTCCGGACGCCCCTCTTCCCTGTGAACGACGTGCGTGTCCCAGATCTTCTCGAACAGCGTTCGGGGCCGGGCCTGAGAG
>JAHEKL010000123.1 GCA_024638345.1 Gammaproteobacteria bacterium
TCCTCCTGGGTGATCCTGATCGCGTTCGGGATCAAGGCGGGATTTCCCCTCGCTCACAACTGGCTGACCGACGCCTATCCGAGGAGCACGCCCACCGGGGCAGTGTTCCTGAGCGCATTCACGACGAAGGTTGCGGTCTACGCTCTCGCGAGGGGATACGCCGGAACCGAGGCGCTGGTCTTCATCGGCGCCACCATGACCGCCTTTCCGATCTTCTTCGCGGTAATCGAGAACGACCTGAGACGAGTTCTTGGTTACAGCATGATCAACCAGATCGGGTTCATGGTGACGGGAATCGGGCTGGGCACGGCGCTGGCGCTGAACGGAGCCGTCGCGCACGCCTTCAACGACGTGATCTTCAAGGGGTTGCTCTTCATGTCCATGGGAGCGGTTCTGCGTCAGACCGGTCGCATAAACGGCTCGGATCTGGGTGGTCTCTACAAGTCCATGCCCATGACCGCAACCTTCTGTATCGTCGGGGCCGCATCGATTTCGGCGTTTCCCCTCTTCAGCGGGTTCGTCTCCAAGTCGATGGTCATGGCAGCGACGTTGGAGGAGGGGTACGTGTGGGTATGGCCGGTGCTCCTTTTCGCCTCGGCGGGCGTGCTGGAGCATGCTGGCATCAAGATCCCGTTCTTCGCCTTCTTCTCGCACGATTCGGGAATCAGGACGACGGAGCCGCCGAAGAACATGCTCTTGGCCATGGGTCTGTCCGCCGTGCTATGTGTGGTCATCGGGACGTTCCCCGAGCAGACGCTCTACCGGATTCTTCCCTTCGAGGCGGAGTACCATCCGTACGACGCCACTCACGTCCTCACACAGGTGCAGCTCCTCTTCTTCGGAGCGCTCGCGTTCGTGGCGCTGAAGAAGTTCAAGCTGTATCCGCCCGAGCTCCGCTCCACCAACCTGGACGCCGAGTGGGCTTACAGACGGCTCGCGCCAAAGATCGTGAGAGCGGTCGGCGGGACCGTCGCACGCGTGGATCGTGGGATCCGTGGTGCAGTGTTGGGGGGGATTCGAAGCGGTCTGGAGGTGGCGGCGCGGGGGCATGGCCCGCACGGCCCGTTGGCTCGTACTTGGCCGACCGGTAGCATGGTGCTGTGGACGGCGATCCTTCTGGCGGCCTTTCTACTCTTCGCCTTTCTGGACCTGGGGCCAATCGGTCCCTGATTCGAGCACGTCCCAACCCGGGCGGGATCGGACGCGTCTTGCAGATCGGTCAGCCTCCGCCGGACGCTTCCAGCGTCTCCCGGACAGCGGTCACCACGGCTTCCGCGGTCACTCCGAACTCTTTGTAGAGCGTCTGCCAGGGCGCTGAAGCCCCGAAGTGGTCGATCCCGACCGAGCGACCGCTCGCCCCCACCCACCGCTCCCAACCGAGTGTGACGCCCGCCTCGACCGACACGCGCACCGGCACCTTCGGGGGAAGCACCCGTTCTCGGTACGAGCGCGACTGACCCTCGAATAGGTACCAGCTCAGGAGGGACACGACACGAGTGGGCACTCCCCCTTGCTCCAGAGTCTCCCGGGCCTCCAGAGCCATGTGCAGCTCGGATCCGGAGGCGATGAGAATCGCGTGAGGCATTCCGGTGGAAGCCTCGCGAAAGACGTACCCGCCTCTCGTCACGTCACCCGGCTCGGGGGTCGCACTTCGATCGAGCGCCGGAACGCCTTGTCGGGTCAGCGACAAGAATGACGGGCCGTCGGAGCGGGACATGGCCAGGCGCCAAGCCTCCCTGGTCTCGAGCGCATCGGCCGGTCGCAGGTCCATGAGGTTCGGAATGGCTCGGAGCGTCATGAGCTGTTCCACCGGCTGATGGGTCGGTCCGTCCTCGCCGAGCCCGATCGAATCGTGTGTGAACACATAGCGCGCCGGAAGTCGCATCAGGGCGGCCAGCCGGATCGCTGGCCGCATATAGTCGGAGAAGATGAGGAACGTGCCCCCGTACGGCTGGAGGCCCCCGTGGAGCGCCATTCCGTTCAGGATTCCGCCCATGGCGTGCTCACGCACTCCGAAGTGCACGTTGCGAGCCCCGGGCGAATCCGCCAGCAGGGAGGGTTCGTCCGCGATCTCGGTCTTGTTCGACGGCCCGAGGTCGGCGGATCCCCCAACAAGGTTGGGGATGGCCGAGGCAAGGGTCTGAAGGACCTTGCCGGAGCTCGCGCGGGTGGCTTCGGGCTTGGTCTGGTCCGAGAAGTCGGGCAGAGCGCGCTCCCAACCGTCCGGCAGGGCACCCGAGAGGCATCGCTCGAGGTTTCGGGCGAGATCCGGATGGGCCTTTCGATAGTTGGCCATCCGCTCCTGCCACTCGGTCTCCAGTGCCTCTCCTCGAGGCACCGCTCGAGCCCACTCTTGCCGTGCCTCCTCAGCGACCCAGAAGGGCTCCGTGGATGGATAGCCCAGAGCTTCCTTGGTCCGCTTCACTTCTTCCTCGCCGAGGGGGGATCCATGAGCGGCGGCCGTGCCCGCTTTGTTGGGGCTTCCCCAGGCAATTGTGGTCCGTAGCGCGATCAGGGTCGGGCGGCTGGAGTCGTCACGGGCTGTCCGGAGCGCCTGATCGAGAGTCTCCAGATCGTTGCCGTCGTGGACTTCGATCACCTGCCAGCCATATCCTGCGAATCGCGAGATCTGGTTCGTGGAGGACGCGAGTCGAGTACTCCCTTCGATCGTGATCTCGTTGTCGTCGAACAGCCAGATGAGCTTTCCAAGCCTATGGTGTCCGGCCAGCTCCGCAGCCTCGTGCGAGACCCCCTCCATCAGGTCTCCGTCCGAGCAGAACACGTAGGTGTGGTGATCGATCACCTGATGTCCGGGTCGGTTGAACCACGCACCCAACGATCGCTCCGCCAGCGCCATCCCGACCGAGTTTGCGACGCCTTGCCCCAGCGGACCCGTCGTTGTCTCGACCCCCGGCGTCTCTCCGTACTCGGGGTGTCCGGGAGTGCGGCTACGCCACTGTCGGAAGTTCCGTATCTCCGTAAGGGAAAGGTCGTATCCCGTGAGGTGCAGCAGAGAGTACTGCAGCATCGAGGCATGCCCCGCGGAGAGCACGAAACGGTCACGGTCGGGCCACTTCGGGTTGACCGGGTTGTGTCGCAGATGGTGCCGCCAGAGGAGGTATCCCGCAGGCGCCAGACCCATCGGCGCCCCGGGATGACCGGAATTGGCTGCCTGGACGGCATCCATCGTGAGGACGCGCACGGCGTCTATGGCCAGACGCAAGGTGGGAGCGTCGGGAAGGGCTAGGGATCCGGCTGTCGTATGGGTCTGACTCATCGTCATCGTGGTGGTGGATCAGCCGACGACCAGGTTCAACAAGCGGTCCGGAACGTAGATCACCCGTCGAAGCTCCGTGGATTTCAGGTATCGCGCCACGTTCGGCTCTTCGCGGGCGAGGGAGACGGCGGTCTGCTCCGGGGTTCCCACCGGGAGGTCGATGGTCCCGCGGACCTTCCCGTTCACCTGAATCGCCAAGGTGATGGTCTGCTCGAGGGCTTTCTCCGGATCGAACGCCGGCCAGCGGCCCTCGTCGAACAAGGTCCCCGAGTTCCCAAGCCGCTCCCACAGCTCCTCGGCCAGGTGAGGACAGAACGGGGCCACCATCACCACGAGCGGCTCTACCTCGGAGCGGGCGGCCTTCCTGCCTCCGGCTCGGACCGTGTTGAGGTACTCCATCATTGCCGCAACCGAGGTATTGAGCTGGAGCTCTGGGATCTGCTCGGTCACCTGGCGAATCGTCTGATGAAGCTTCCGCTCCACTTCGGCTTCGGGTGGGCCGTCCGTCAGCTCCGCGACGGGCACGACGGTCTCCCAAAGTCGCTTCAAGAAGCCGAACGGTCCCTGGATTCCCTGATCCCGGTAGTCTCCACCTTCCTCGAAGGGTCCCAAGAACATGAGGTAGAGTCGAAACGCGTCCGCACCGTGGCGCTCGATGATGGGATCGGGGATCACCACGTTGCCCCGGCTCTTGGACATCTTCGCTCCTTCGCGAATGATGAGCCCGTGCGCCCGAAAACGGGTGAAAGGCTCTTCGAAGTCCAGATGGCCCAGATCTTTCAGAGCCATGGTGATGAACCGGGAATACAGCAGGTGGAGTACAGCGTGCTCGTTTCCTCCGATGTACGCGTCCACCGGGAGCCAGCGGGAGGTGAGCTCCGGGTTGAAAGCATGCTCTTCATCGCTCGACGAGGGGTAGCGGAGGAAGTACCAGGAGGAGTCCAGGAAGGTGTCCGACACGTCCGTCTCTCGGCGAGCGGCTCCGCCACACTGCGGGCACGAAGTCCGATACCACTCCTCGACTCGTGCCAGCGGGCTGATTCCGGAATCGTCCGGCTTGAAGTCCTCGACTCTCGGGAGAAGCACCGGCAGCTCCTCCTCCGGCACGGGGACCGGGCCACAAGCGTCGCAGTAGACGATCGGGATCGGGGGCCCCCAGTAGCGCTGCCGGGAAATGCACCAATCGTGCAGCCGGTAGTTGACCTGCAGCTCTCCCAGGCCCTGCTCGGACAGCCGCGCGACGATCGCGTGTTTCCCCTCCTCGCTCGACATTCCGTCGAACTCACCCGAGTTCACCAAGCGGCCGTCCCCGACGTATGCCGCCTCGAGGGGGGATACAGGGTCTTCGTGCTCCGCCGCGACGACCCTTACGATCGGCAGATCGAACTCCGTCGCGAACTCGAAGTCCCGCTCGTCATGACCGGGAACCGCCATGATGGCTCCCGTGCCATAATCCATCAGGACATAATCGGCCACCCAGATCGGGATGTCCTTCTCGGTTGCCGGGTTTCTGCAGAACGCACCAGTGAACACGCCCGTCTTGGTCTTGTCGGTCTTCTTCCTGGCCACGAGGTCCATGCGGGATACCTTATCCCGATAAGCGGACACCTCCTGCCGCCGATCCTCCGTGGTGAGCGCTTCCACCAGGGGGTGCTCCGGCGCGAGAACCATGTAGGTCGCACCGAAGACGGTGTCGGGGCGGGTGGTGAAGACCTCGATCGCCTCCGACGATCCATCACGCAGCGGAAACCGGAGCGACGCGCCCTCGCTCCGTCCGATCCAGTTCTCCTGGGCCTTCTTGGTCGTCTCCGACCAGTCGAGGTCTCGCAGATTGCCGAGCAGTCGCTCCGCGTAATTGGAGATCTTGAAGAACCACTGTGCGATTCTGCGCTGCTCAACCGCGGTGTCGCACCGCTCGCAGAGCCCGGCGATCACCTGTTCATTCGCAAGGACGGTCTTGCAGGAAGGGCACCAATTCACCGGCGCCTCCACACGCTCGGCAAGTCCGCCGTGGTAGAGACGGAGAAAGAGCCACTGGGTCCATCGGTAGTACTCGGGAGTGGTGGTATCGACCGAGTGCTCCCAGTCGAACATCCCTCCGATTCGTCGGAGTTGCCTAGCGAAGTTCGCCACGTTTCGGGGAATCAGGTCCATCGGGTGGACCCCGACCTTCAGCGCGAAGTTCTCGGAGTGGATTCCGAAAGCGTCGAACCCCATCGGTTCGAAGACACGCTTGCCGGTCAGACGATGGAAACGACCGTGGACGTCCGCGCCCGTGAACGCGTAGATGTTTCCCACGTGGAGACCCTCCGCGGAGGGATAGGGAAACATCATGAGGTTGTAGAACCGAGGCTCGGCAGAGTGAAGTGCCTCGGCGGAGAAGCTGTTGGTGCCGCGTTCCTCCCAGACGCGCTGCCACTTGGCCTCCACCTCGGCGGGGAGGTATCTGTCGGTCTCGGGAGGCGTCATGTTCGGTGCGACTTCCTTGCCGATAACGGCGGCTGGAATCCAAGACCGGGTATCATAAGCCTCCCCGGAGCCGGGACCAAGAGGTCGTTCGATTGCCTGGATTCAGCTCGTCTGTTCAGTTCCGGGCGATTCGAGGGCTTTCCCCTCTGACATGGGAAGCCGAGTTCACCGCAACAGCTTCGAAGGGGTGGTCGTGCGCAGCGTAGGAGTCTCATCCAGCTCGTTGAAAGCAGCGGAGGCGGGGTCCAGGGTCGCGGAGGTGGGAGGAAACGCGGTGGATGCAGCCATCGCCGCGCTGCTCGTGTCTCTGGTTACCGAACCCGGCGTCTGCTCCCTGGGCGGAGGAGCCTTCGTAACCGTGGATCCTCCGGAGGGGCCCGCGGTCACCATCGATGGATATGCAGAGATGCCCGGTCGAGGTCTTCCCGCCGATCGATTGGGGCAGGGCGTTCGCGAGGTCTACGTCGAGTATGGAGGGGGACTGGAGACCACGGTTGGCTACGGCTCGATTGCCACGCCTGGCGCGTTCGCAGCCCTCGGTTCCGCTTCGGACGAGTATGGTGCGGTTCCCTGGAAGACTTTGGTCGAGCCTGCGTACGAGTGGGCTCGGGACGGATTCCCTCTGTCGAGGACGTCGAGGCTGTACCTCGAGCTTTGCGGCGAGGGGATCTTCGGATGGCACGCCGACAGTCGGGCCGCGATCCATGGGGAGGATGGCGAGCTACTCGGGTCCGGGGACATGATCCGGATCCCGGGTCTGGCCGAGAGTCTCCTGCGAATCGCGGAGCGAGGGCCCGGGGACTTCTACCATGGCGAGCTCGCTCACCGGATTGCCGCCGATATCGGGGCCAACGGGGGGATCCTGACTCTTCGAGACCTGGAGGCCTACGAGCCGGTCGTCCGTCCCCCGGCCCTCATTCGCATGAGCTCGTGGCGGCTGTCGACCAATCCCCCGCCGGCCATCGGTGGATGCACCCTGGCAGCCATGCTGGCGATCACTGCGGACGGACCCCACGGCGGTTGGACTCGCGAGGGCGTTCGGGAAATGGTTCGAATCCAGCAAGCCGTCCTCGAGTACCGGGAGGGGCAGCTGGATTCGGCCGTGGACATCGGGGCCGAGACACAGCGGCTACTGGAGGCCGCGTCGCTGGACCGGCTCCGTGACCGCGTCCGCTCGGGATCCACGGTCCACACGTCCGCAGTCGATTCGGATGGACTCGCCTGCTCGATCACGGCTTCTGCCGGATACGGATCCGGAGTGATGCCCGGTGGCACGGGAATCTGGATGAACAACAGCCTCGGAGAACTAGAGCTGACCCAACTCGGGCTCCACGCTCAGCCGGCGGGGACGAGGCTGCCTTCGAACATGGCTCCGACCGTGGCGCGCTCGGAGAGCGGAGCGGTGCTATCGCTGGGGAGCCCTGGCGCAGACCGCATTACGAGCGCTCTCTACCAAACCATCGTCAACTTCGTCAATCTGGGGATGCCCCTCGACCGAGCCGTGGCGCACCCCAGAATCCACGTCGAGCGGGAGGGCAGCCGAATTCGGGCATCCTACGAACGAGGGATTCCGGTGGATGCGCTCGAGCTTCCGGTGCGTGAGTTCGACGAGCCGCACATGTACTTCGGGGGCGTGGCAGCGGCGCTTTTCTCGCCGGAAGGGGGGTTCGCTTTGGCTGCAGACCCGAGACGCGACGGAGGGACCGCCCTGAGTGGGTCCTAGGGGTCGTTCGGATCCGACTGAGGAAGGGGATTCATGGCGGGCGCATTCAGCACCTCGAACGGATCCTCGAGGTCTGGCACCTCCCGGCGCAGCCATGAGAGCAGTGTCGACAGATCCCCCTCCCATCTCGTCCACAAGCGTTCGAAGTCCGGGAGTCGATGGTAGTAGAGGCTCCGCGAGAGCAAAGTGGCGTTGTTAAGGGGCTCGGTCGCGAAGAACCCGTACGTCGAAGCTCGGAGCAGAGGCTGCACCCGGTCCACGAAATCGCTCTGCGCTCTGTGGTAGACCTCGTCGCGGGCCTCGATGATCTCCTCCTGC
>JAHEKL010000124.1 GCA_024638345.1 Gammaproteobacteria bacterium
CCCTCCTCGAGCAGCGGCGGTGGACGGTCCTGACCCGTGGATCTCAGGAACTCCATGCCAGCCAGTTCGATCCGGCTCTCGTCGAATCGAATCACGTACACCCGATGATCCAGTACGACGAATTGAACCATGTCACCCGAGCGGATCTCCGTAGATCTGGGAAGCACCCGAGTCTCGTCGCGGCGGCCCGTCAGATCGATTCTGTGCACGTGGACGTCGTCGGGAATCGCCAACTGCGCGCGCAATTCCGGATCGGACGGCGGTGGAGCGTGCATGTCACACGAGGGAAGCAGCCCGATGAGCACGGACAGGATCGACGGCGGAATCGCCGCGGTCGTGAGTCGGCACCTACGTCGTCCGCTCAGCCGGCCGTCGGTTGGCCGCAAGCGACGCAGAACTTCCAGCCGCGATTGAGGATCTCCCCGCAGCTCCCGCAGGGCCGCTCCAGGGTGTTCGCGCCACAGTGGGGACAGAACCTCACCGACTCGCGGATCGGGAGGGGCTGCGAGCAGTCCGGACAGGAGGAAGGATTCGAAGGGATGTCGGTACTCAGCTCGCCTTCGACGCTGGCGCGGGGGGCCGGACCGTCCGCGGGGGAGTTCAGGATCTGTCCCAACTCATTCGGCGGAATCGGTGCTTCCCGGGGCTCGACGGTCAACCCGACCCCGATCGTCTCGGCCGCTCCTGCGAGTGGCCCGCCGTTCCCAGGCCTCGAAGCCCTTGGGCCCTCGCGGAGCTGGCTCGGGTTGAGCCGAACCTCGACCGCGGCAAACTCCCGATAGATACCGGTATGTGGATTCCCGGTTCGAAGCTCCTCGCGAATCCTCCGACGCGCGGGCTCAGAGTCGAGAATCAGGAACTCGCCGTCGCCGGCGAGGAGCCTCAGCAACGTGTCCTCGTAGTCGCCGTTCATGGCGACGCCCAGGCGATCGCGATGAGTGCGGTAAGGAATCAGAAACTGGTAGATGTCGGCGACCGTGAACCGACTGTCGAGATAGGTGGGCGCCCTTTCTCGGATCGCCTCGACCAGGACCTCGTGGAATCGCTCTATGAGCGCCGACTGCTCCATTGAACTAGCCTGTCCGCCCGCCGGAAAGGCGAGCACGTCGCAGGATCTCACTCACCGGTGTCGTCACAAGGCTCCATGAGCCGGAGAAGACCGAACCTCGCGGCGCTCCGCAAGAATGCCTCGGGATCGGTCGAGGGTACTTCGACACCGTACTGCTCATGCCACCGTTCCGCCATCCGTCGCATGAACGGCGCGAGAGCCTCGTGCGTGAATCCCACGTGATCTCTGAACTGTCTAACCGCGTCGTGCCAGCTACCTCTGATCACCTGTCCACCAGACAGTCGGACCTGAACGTGCGGTACTTTCGGGGCCTCCGGTCCGTCCGAGACCCCGAACAACTCGAGCTGACTCTCGTCACGCACCGCCCACTGGCCCGAGCCCGAGGCTCGAACCTCGATCTCCGCGAGGAGTTGGTCCACCGGATTGGCGTCGAGCGCCTCGAGCTGATCCAGACGCTCGCGCCATGGTGAAAGCCGAGGATCGCCATCGGACAGCCCGGAGAGTGACGCCTTGAGCTCGAGGACCCTCCAGACCGCGAGGGCATCCCAGTGCTCGCCCGGAGGCACCCGTTCGAGCTCTCGGAGTGAGCCCTCCCAGTCACCGCGATCATAGAGCAGTTGCCCTATGTAGGTTCGGGCCTCGTGCAGATCGGGGTCGATGCGAAGGGCCCGCCTCAAGTATCGCCGAGATTCCACCTCGTCCCCGAGTCGATGGAGGCAGTAGCCGATGGCGGCCACTGCGTCCGCCGACTCGGGTCGGGCCATGGCCAACCGAACGAAGATCTCCTTCGCCTGGGCGAAGAGACCCTCCCGATAGAGGGCTCTTCCCATGGTCAGCATGAGCTCGACGTCATCGGTGTACCCCAGCGCTTCCACCCGCTGGAACAACGAGATACCGTCCGAGAGACGGCCAAGCCTGAGGAGCACCTCCCCCATACCGACCATCGCGTCTTCGTGAGCGGGGTCCAGCACGAGAGCCCGCTCGAACGCTAGGCGAGCCCAGGCGAACTCTTCACGGGCCAGGCGAGCGTGGCCCAGGCCAGCGTAGAGCTCGACCGCGTTGGGATAAAGAGCGAGGCCCTCCTTCAAAGTCTCGAGGGCCCCGTCGTAGTCACCTTCGTTGTAAAGAGTGTGCGCTCGCTCGTCGTACTCTTCCGAGCTCCAGAACCGGTCGGCCATTCCGCTGGCTCTCCCTGGGGGAAGTGGAAGGGTAGAAGCCTTGCTCGTCCGACGCATCTGGGGACGTCGGACCAACTCCGCCGGAATGTAAATTGGGAGCGGCGCGCTGACCACCCTAGGGAAGCCGGATGGATACGGTGGCCCGCAGCCGCCCGTTCGAGTCGCGGGAAGAGGGCAGGAAAAAGGGGGCTGAAGGCGATTCGCCTGCTCAGAATCGCCTGCGCCCCCGCCCTTCCTCATGCATCAGCCACGCTTCGTGAACCGCGAAGCGTCGACCGTCAACCCGACGTGTTCTCCGCGCCCGCCGACACGGTCTCGCCCTCGTCACCTTCCTGTTCGGCAGCTTCCTTTCCGTGCGGAATCGCGGGCCTGCAAAACCTCAATCCCAGTGTACGCAACTCATGGAGGTCCGCCTCGCCGAGATCTGGAAAGCGCTCCCCCAGGTATTCCATTGTCTCGTCCAGCCACTGCTCTTGATCCTCGTGCGCCGCTTGGAGTACTCCACAGCGGTTGATGTGGCTGAACAGCTCGTCGCGGGCACGGTCCTTCAGTTGGTTCCTATCGGTCATAAGGCCTCCATCCTATGGTAATAGCCGAAGCGCTCGCATCGGGCGTTCCCCGATTGAGCCAGGAGATAGGTTTGAACACAGCAAACGAAAGTAACCCGTGCGGGCCCCGTGAGGCAAACCCGACATCCGCCTGACACCTCGGTGGAAATCGAGGTGTTTCGCCACCTCTTCACGGCGCTCGCCGAGGAGATGGGAGCCTCTCTCCGCCGAACTGCGTTTTCGCCGAACATCAAGGAGCGCCGGGACTACTCTTGTGCGCTCTTCTGCCCCGCCGGGCATCCGGTAGCGCAGGGGGACCACATGCCAGTCCATCTCGGTGCGATGCCGATGAGCGTTTCGGCCGCACTCGAGGCCCTCGGTCCCCTGCGAGACGGCGATGTCGCCGTCTTGAACGATCCGTTCGAGGGGGGTTCACATCTACCCGACATCACGTTGGTCGCACCCATCGTGGCGCGCCCTGAAGAAGAGCTGATCGGATACGTTGCGGCCCGGGCGCACCACTCGGATATAGGTGGCATGAGTCCAGGCTCGATGCCTCTCTCCCGTGAGATCTACCAGGAAGGGTTGAGGATCCCTCCTGTGCTCCTGTGCAGTGGGGGCTCCCGGGTCACCGAGGTTTGGAGGCTGATCCTGGCGAATGTTCGAACACCGACTGAACGGGCCGGTGACCTGGACGCACAGCTCGGAGCGCTCCATACAGGTATTCGTCGCCTCCGGGAGATCGCGAAGCGCGTCGGGATCCCGCGATTGCGACTCGCCCAGCAACGATTGCTCGACTACAGCGACACGCTCCTGCGTGAGGGCATTCGTCGAATCCCTGACGGATCCTGGTCTGCGGAGGATGCCCTCGAGGGAGACGGGTTCACGGAGGGTCCCATCCACATCCAGGCCGCTCTGACGGTCCGGGACGACGAGGTGCGGATCGACTTCGACGGCTCTTCGGCTCAGGTGGAGGGCGGGCTGAACGCGGTGGCCGCTGTTACGGTGTCCGCGTGCCGCTACGTCGTTCGATGCGTGGTCGAGGACCTTCTGGAGACATCGCTACCGGCTGGCGGGGGCGCGATGGGGGCCCTTACCGTCGATCTGCCCCGAAAAGCCGTAGTCAACGCCGAGCCTCCGGCGGCCGTGGCGGCTGGGAACGTGGAGACCAGCCAGCGAATCACCGACGTTCTCCTTCGAGCATTCGCGAAAGCGTTGCCCGATCGCATTCCAGCGCTGTCCCAAGGCACGATGAACAACACCGCCATCGGTGGGATGGATGCGCGATCGGGCGCGCCCTTCACGTACTACGAGACCGTGGGCGGAGGGATGGGAGCGGGGCCGCGAGGCCCAGGTCTCTCGGGAGTGCACACCCACATGTCGAACACCCTCAACACACCGATCGAGGCGCTCGAACACGCCTATCCGCTCCGGGTCTTGCACTATTCGATACGACGCGGGTCGGGTGGGAGTGGGGCCCAGGCGGGAGGCGATGGACTCCGAAGGGACATCCAACTTCTGGGAGCCGCCCAGGTCACTCTGTGGACGGAACGCCGTGAGTCGGGTCCCTCAGGCCTTGCAGGCGGAAGCGATGGGGCGCCGGGAGAGAACGTCCTGATAGAAGGATCCACAGCCCGTCGCTTGCCGGGAAAGACAACCTTCCAAGCGGGTCCGGGAGTGGTGCTCAGCCTCCGGACCCCCGGCGGCGGCGGCTGGGGCGAACCGAGCTGAGCGTACTCACGAACGACCCCCAACGGAGTGACACGGCAATGCATGTTCAGCTGGCGATCGTTTGTGAGGCCGCGGAGATGAGACCGGACGGCAAGATGGACGTCCGTGGGGTCTTCAACGATCTAGTCGCGCCCGGATTCCCGGCAAAGCAGGAAGAGATGGTCCTAGTCACGACCATCGAGTGGGGTCGAGGAGACGAGGGAAGAAATCGATTCAGAGTGGATCTTGTCGGGCCCGACGGCGGAACGGCTTTGACGGTCGACGGTCATACGGAGGTGGGGCGTCGACAACCCGACCGACCGCCCCCTCGCACGCGGCTCATCCTACCCCTTCGAGAGGTGATCTTCCCTCGGCCCGGACAATACACGTTCCAGATCAAGGTGAAGGGGAAGCGGCTTCGGGGACCGTCCCTGTTCCTGATGGAACAGGGATCGGAGTCATCTCCCGCTCACGAGCCTTCCTGAGCGGGTAGCCAGGTCGTCTTTCGCAACCTCACCAGACCCCTCAGGCTCGAAACCGCCCGGAATCGCGACTCCCGCGGCCGCCTGACCGGACCAGAGGAGAATGGAGATTCCTCGATCCGTCTGGCGTACGGAGCTGCCTTCGCGAGGAGTTCCAGGTTCGCTCCCCAGTCGCTCGAAGCCACCAGCTTCTGATCCTCCGGAAGCGCCCGCATCGCCTTCTTGAGCACGATCACGCGGTACGCTCGATACCCGGAAAGGGGATCGCTCACCGGCGCTTGGCTGAACGCCTTTCCCAGAACCATGGGAGCGAGGCGACGAGAGAACCGGACCGAGGTCGCCGTCCCCTGGCGGCCTGCGATGGCACGCCCGGCAACGAGATCGGCTCCTCCTTCCAGGGTCTTCACCATGCCGACCAGATCGGTCGGGTCCTCGGAGAAGTCACCCTGGAGGGTGACGGCTACATCGCGCTTCGGATAGCCGCTTCGCTCGACCACCTCGCGCAGCAGCCGCTCCATCGCCGACCCATATCCCAAACGCTCATGAGATCGGATCACGTGAAGCGGAATGACGCCGGTGTATCTATGCAGGACTTCTGCGGTTCCATCCGTCGAGCCGTCGTCCAGCACCAAAACCTCGTAGGGGCGGGCGAACTCGGCCATGACCGTACGGATCTTCCACAGGAGGACGCCGATCGTGCGCTCCTCGTTGTGAGCCGGGATGGTGATGTAGATCACTCCATTTCCTCCAGGCGATCCGCTTCGCCCAAGGCTTCGCGGGTTCCGGATGCTACCTGCCGCGAAGACCTCGGTTCCGGACCGGGCGGCCGGGTCTTCCACCTCTTGTGGAACCAGAAGTACTGCTCCGGGCTCTCCCGAATGACCTCCTCCAGCTTCGACACGTATGCGCTTGTCCAGCGGTGTATGTCCTGCTCTGCGTCACCGCTCGGCTGGATGTGGATTGGGAAGAGCCGAATCCTGTACTCGGCTCTCCAACCGGACAGGCGCTGCGAGTCGGCGAAGACCACGGGAGATCCGGTCCGCTGCGCGAGGAGCCCGGGGCCCCGAACCGTGGACGCGGGGACCTTGAAGAAATTCACGAAGACGCCTTTCCCCGCGAAGTTCTGGTCGGCCAACAGGGCGACCACCCGGGCCTCTCTCAGGCTCCTCATGATCGCACGTGTCGCCTCGTGCTGATAGATGACACCCACCCCCAGTCGCCCGCGAACTCGAACCATGTAGTCGTCGAAGAGGGGATTCCGTTGTCTTCGCGCGACCGCGTCAACCGGTACGCCCCTCGACGTGATACTGAGAGCGGCAATCTCCCAGTTGCCGAAGTGGCCGGTAAGCGCGATCACCCCGACGCCTTGTGCAACTGGTGCCCGGAACAGATCCAGGCCGTCGACCGCGCACCGCCCGCGAATCTCCTCCGTGCTCATCGACTGGAAGCGGATCAGCGCGATCGCCTCACGCCCGAAGTGTCGATATGTCCTCGTGGCAACCTCCTTCCGCCATGAGCTCGACTTCTCGGGAAAGGCTCGCTCCAGATTTTCGAGCACAACCGACCTTCGTATTCGAAGCAGAGAGCCGGCCAGCCAGCCCAAAGTGACTCCCAGCAGATCGGCGGCGCGCTCCGGCAGGCGAGTCACGACGGCCGTCACCGTGGTCAGCAGCAAATACTCGAATCGGTGAGAGATCCGTGGACGGGTCACGAAGCCGCGACGGGCGCCGGCCCCTGCACCTCGTCCGGCCGGAACTGTAGATCGTAGAGGTAGCCGTAGAGCCCTCCCTCCTCGAGCAGTCGTTCGTGAGTTCCCCGTTGTATGATTCGGCCGTCGTCCATGACCAGAATCTGCTGGGCCCGCTGCACCGTAGCGAGTCGGTGGGCGATCACGAAGGTGGTCCTACCGACCAGCAACTCCTCCATTGCTTCCTGGATGAGACGCTCCGATTCGGAATCCAATGCGGAAGTGGCTTCATCCAGGATCAGAATCGGAGGATCCCGCAGGATCGCGCGCGCTATGGCAATCCTCTGACGCTGTCCGCCGGAGAGCTGGGTTCCCCGCTCGCCCACGACGGTGTCGTATCCCCGTGCGAGGCTCAGAACGAAATCGTGTGCGTGCGCTGCCTTGGCAGCTCGTTCGATCTCTTCTTGAGGCGGGGATCTCTCCTCCAGACCGTAGGCGATGTTCGCCCGGACGGTGTCGTGGAAGAGCACCGTTTCCTGCGACACCACGCCCAGGTTCTCGCGGAGAGATCGAATCGAGAACTCTCGAAGATCGGTTCCGTCCACGAGGATCCGACCCACGCTGGCTTCGTAGAACCGACCGAGCAGGTCGACGAGCGTCGTCTTCCCTGCGCCGGAAGGTCCGACCAGGGCAGTCACCGTCCCTGCAGGAGCCTTGAAAGAAACTCCGGAAAGAACTTCTTCGCCCGGCCGATAGCTGAACGAGACCGAGTCGAAGACGATCTCACGATCCACCCCGGGGAACTCGCGCGCGTCGGGACGATCCCGGATCTCGACGGGAGCATCCAAGAACTCGAACGCCCGTTCCGCGGCGACCAAACCCGGCTGCATGATTGCTGGAAGCTTTCCGAGGTACTTGACCGGGGCGTATAGCTTCATGGACAGTGCGATGAAACCGATGAAGTCCTCCGGCGACAGCCCGTCTCCTGCGAAGACCAGCCGAGTGCCGTACCACAGGATCACCACGGTCCCCAAGGCCCCGACCATCTCCGTGACCGGGTTCGCGAGGGCCC
>JAHEKL010000125.1:0-3990 GCA_024638345.1 Gammaproteobacteria bacterium
CATCAGTAGGCGAGCGCGTAGGCTTCCCGCCGCGGGTCGGCCCCGGCGGTCAGCGTGCCGGTGCCGGGCTCCACGTAGATCATCTGTGCTCCGCCGAACGTCGCGGTCCAGCCTTCGACCGGATCCAGTCGGTGTCCCTTGGCGGTCAGCTCCGCCCTCACCGCCCCGGGCACCCGATCCTCGATCGAGACCGAGAGGCCTCGATTCGAGCGGAAACGTGGGGCCTCGATTGCCTGCTGGGGGGTCATCTCGAAGAGCAGCAGGTTGTTCAAGATCTGAATGATGGTCTGAGTTTGCCCGTCCCCGCCGGGGGTACCGATCGTGAACGCGAACTCGCCGTCTCGGAGCGCCATCACCGGTGTGAGCGTGTGATAGGGGCGTTTTCGAGGGGCGACCTGGTTGGGGTGCCCCTCCTCGAGGGTGTAGCCGGATCCACGATTGTGGAAGAGCACACCCGTTTCCGGATCGAGCAGGCCCGAGCCGAATCCGGCGAAGAGGCTCTGAATCCAGCTGACCGCGTTTCCGTACTGGTCGACCGCCGTAAGGTAGACCGTATCGCCCGCATCGTCCGCGTCACCCTGTGAAGCGGCCAGAGGATCGCCCACTCCCGGTGCGACCGACTCGGCGGCTCGGTCCGGGTCGACGAGCCCCGCTCGCTCGGCGAGATAGCGGGGGTCGAGCAGACGATCGATGGGGATATCGGCGTGCTCCGGGTCGGCGACCCACCGATCCCGGTCTGCGAACGCGAGCTTCTTGAGCTCGATCATCGTGTGCAGGTACTCGGGTGTGTTGTGACCCAGTCTACCCACGGCACGCTCCTCGGCGAGCCGCATGAATGAGAGCTCGGTGATGCCCTGGCTGTTCGGGGGCATGACGAGGACCGTGTGACCCAGATATTCCCCCCGGACCGGCTCGACCCAGGTCGACGTGTGCGCCGCAAGATCGTCGGCGCGGAGATGGCCGCCCTCGGTCTCGATGAATCCGGCGAGGCGCTCGGCAAGCGGGCCTCGGTAGTACGCGTCCTTGCCTCCCTCGGCGATCTTCTCGAGCGTCGCCCCCAGGGCCTCGTTCTTCAGGAGCGACCCCACCGGCGGGGCCGAGCCGTTCGGAAGGTAGAGCGCGCGGGCGGAGGCATTCAGACGTCCACCCTGCGACTCGAAATCGTCCGCGAGTCGGGTCGAAACCGGAAACCCCTCGTTGGCGAGCCGAATCGCCGGCGAGAGGAGCTCGTCGAAGGGTAGGGTTCCGAACCGCTCGTGGGCATCCACCCACGCGGCCACCGCGCCGGGGACGCTGACGGAGAGCGCGCCCGAGCCCGGCACGTCGTCGTGCCCACGCTCGCGGAAGAACCCGGGGGTGGCCAGGGCACCGGAGCGGCCGCTCCCGTTCAGGGCGCTGATCTCCCCGGTCTCTCCCTCGTAGAAGATCGCGAAGGCATCGCCTCCCACGCCGTTCATGTGCGGACGGACCACTGCAAGGACACCCGCCATGGCGATGACCGCGTCGAACGCCGTGCCTCCATCCTGCAACACCTCGAGACCGGCCTGCGCAGCGAGCGGATGATCGGCGGACACCGCACCCATGGTCCCCCGGACATCCGGGCGATTCTGCGGAGCGTATGTGGTGCTGGTCATCGGCGAGCCGTCGGAGAGGGCTCCTCCGCGCGCCCCACACGCGGTGAGACCGAGTAGAGTGAGTAGCGCGGCGGCGATCGAGCGAGCTCCAGGCTTCATGTGATCCTCCTCAGGACTCGTGGCGGAAGAAGCTCTCGACGGGAGGCGCGCCCATCGGCACGGGGAATCATACCTCCCAGAGAGTAGCGCACCTCGGGCTGTGGCACGAGCACTGAGAGCTGAGCTTTGGCCACCCCACCCGTCTTCAGGAAGCGTCTCCGGCGCACTCGGTCTCCTCAGGCCTGTAGCGTCGTCGAGCTCTCCCGGCGAACCTCAGTCGATCTCCGGGTTCACGTATCCCGCTGGAAGATGCTGATCCGGATCCACCCGTATGCTCAGATAGGTCACGTGGTCGGGTATGGACGTCCACGAGTGCAGAACGCCCGCGGGAATGATCACGATGTCGCCCTCTTCGATCTGTCGGATCTCGGGGCCACGCGTCTCGGCCGAGAAGGACGGACCGATGAGGATGCTCCCATCCGAGAGATCGCCCTCGTTGAAGAGCTCCCCACCCGTGAGCAGGGTCCCACTCCCCGACAGCATCACATAGACCTCGGTCACGTAGGCGTGGATGAGTCCCTGGTGAGCTCCGTCGGTGTCGTGCTCGCTGGTCCGGTGGAGGATGCCGACGCCGACGTTTTCCTCACCTCCGATGTCGGACACCTTGAGCTGCCGATCGATGGAGACCCCGATCATGTTCTCGAGGACGGTCTGGACGTCCTCGCTGAGGATGTCCGTGGCGTCGGTTGGACGGGCACTCTGCCCCTCGGCCATGGCGGGCAGGGTGAGCAGGAGGGTGGTCAACAAGATCGAAGTCACTGGTCGCATCTCAAGTCTCCAGGGCGAATTCGTTGATGGGATCGGGTCGGATCGTCCGAGTCTGAAGCCGGACGCCGAATCTGGAAATGGTAGGATCCAGCCGGCCCCGGAACAACCCACCGGAGAACCTCGTGCGAAGCGTCGGTGAGCCCGTCTAGACCAAATTGGCAAGCAGGCTCAGCATGCTCGCCAGCGTGATACCCACGCCGAGGGCCTGGACGGCCCGAGAGCGGAGGACCTCTCCAGTCCTTTGCGTGGCGGGACCCAGCGACCTCGAGTCCGCCTGCGAGCGATGAAGGCTTCGATAGGACGCGAACCCCACGGTCGCAGTCCAAGCAGACGAAGTCGCAATCACTAGCGGACGAGCACCTCCGCTGAGGAGAACGTGGGCGAGTACGCCCCCGAGCAGCGCTCCGAGCACCACCACGCCGGCATCGCCCCGCGCGGGACGAACCCCGAGCATGAGGCCGGTCGCATGATGGAAGAGCCAGGCGGAGGCACCTCCCGAAACAGCTCCCTGCCACGCGAACGGAAGGGTCGACATGCCCCACTCCATCTGGCGAAGGCCGACGGTCAGACCGATGGCCAAAGAGTAGATGATCCCGGTCACGGTGGAGAATGCCAACGCCCGATGAGGCTCGAAACGCAGTGTGGCGGACATCGTGATTCCGACCAGGAGACCCGGTATCCACCATGCGTAGAGGAGCCGATCGACACCCGAATCCGGACCGATCCCGGGGAGAAAGCCTCGGGTGAGGAAGACCCACAACGCGCCTCCCGCAGCGCCGACGAGTGCCATCGGGCCCAGGAGTCTCCAGGGCTCGACGGTCCGCCACTCCTCCGACAGCACTTGAGCTCCGATGGCCGGACTTCCTGCCGCTCTCTATGGCCGAGGCCCTAGGGCCCGGCGCTCAGGTTCGCGGAGTGAAACCGGAAGAGGTCGTTGCCCGCAACGGTGAGATAGTCCCCCAGATCGTGCTCGATTCCCCTCAGCTCTCTGTACTCGATCGTCAGGTTCTGATGCTGGAGGTGGGCGGCGAAGCGGCGGTTCTCGGCGATCCAGGAATCCTCGCTTCCCACCAGGAGCATGAGGCTCACTGCTCGGAGACGCGGTGCGGCATCGATCGAGTTGGGATAAGGGTCGTAGCGTCTCGCCAACTCTTCGTCCACCACAAAGTTGCGCTCCATGATCTCACGAAATCCCACGAGCACACCGCCGACCGATACGACGGAGCCGAACATTCGAGGATTCCGGACGACCATACGGACCGCACCGCCTCCCCCCATCGAGAATCCGGAAAGCCCCCGCCCGTCGGCACTCGTGCTCACGCGATAGCGGGTCTCGACGTGTGGAATCAGATCGGCCAGGATCACCGACTCGCCCATCACTCCCGTCTCTGGGTTGTCGATGTAACCGCTGGCCACTCCACCGTTCGCGAGCACGAGGATCATGGGCTGGGCCGCACCGTCCTCGATCGCCCTGTGCAGAGCCACGGCC
>JAHEKL010000125.1:4000-7665 GCA_024638345.1 Gammaproteobacteria bacterium
CGTGTCGCTCTCGCTGCCGCTCCGTCCATGGAGCCAGTAGATCACCGGGTAGATCTCCTCCGAATCCTCGTATCCAGCGGGCAGGTAGATGGAGTAACCCACCTCCCGGTCCATCGACATGCTGTGGAAGGTCTGATGGGACACGCCCGCGGGCAGAGGGTCCGGCGGATCGACCCACTGGATCTGATCGACCCTCACCGGCTCGTCTGACTGGGCATGCAGGGCGGCGGGGACCCCGATCGCCAGAGCGGAAAGGAGGAACAGCGGGAGCGTGTTGGTCCTCATGGGTCGCCATCTTCCTGCGGGCGCGGAGCGCCCATGGAGGAGACCGAGAGCCCGCGTGGGCGGGAAGTCTCAGTCGGAGTTCGTACGGGGACGATTGACGGTATCCGGGTCCAAAAACGCGCGCAAGCGCCGGGTCTGCCCCTGAGGCGCCGGTAACGACCCGGATGGCCGTCCCGACCTGGAGGCGGCCTCAGGGGGCGAGCGCCCCGTGCTCCGCCAACCCTCGTCGATAGGAGAAGACCACCTCAGGGTCGGCTCGTAGATCTTCCTCCGACTTCTCTCCGTAGTCCAGCTTGCTCAGGAGATCCCGGATCAGGTTGAGTCTGGCCATTCGCTTGTCGTCCGATCGTACGACCGTCCAGGGCGCGAAGGATGCGTGCGTCCGCTCGAGCATTGCATCTCGGGCTTCACTGTACTCCGGCCAGAGCTCGAGCGCGCGATCGTCGATCGGGCTCACCTTCCAACGCTTCAGGGGGTCCGCTCGCCGTTCGGCGAGTCGGATACGCTGGACGTCCTTGCTGATATCCAGGTAGTACTTGAACAGCTTGATCTCCGAGCGAACGAGCATCTGCTCGAAGTCGTTGACCGTCTGTAAGAACTCCTCGTACTCCTCCTCCTCGCAGAACCCCATCACCCGCTCCACACCGGCGCGGTTGTACCAGCTCCGGTTGAAGAGGACGAACTCCTGGGCGGCGGGGAGGAAGGGAACGAAGCGCTGGAAATACCAGCTCGTGCGATCGCGGTCGGATGGCTTGCCCAGCGCGACCACCCGAGTCTCACGGGGGCTCAGATGCCGAATGATCCTCTTGATCACCCCGTCCTTTCCGGAGGCGTCGCGACCCTCGAGCACGACCAGGATCTTGTCGCCGTACTCGATGAAATGCCGCTGGAGCTTGACGAGCTCGATCTGCAAACCGTGCAGCGCACGTCGATACTCCTTTTTCGACACCGTTGGGAGAGTCTCCGCCTGGCCCGTCGCCTGCTGGCTCAACGCTCTACCTGGCGACCGTGAAGGGTACGCTCGCGTACTGGTCGTCCCACCAGATCGTGAAGTTGCCGCCCTCTTGTGTCATGTCGGTGAACGTGATGATCAACTGGTCCGCCGACATGGGGAGGGTCTGGACGTCCATCGTCGTCCGCATCACGTCGCGATCAGGCGTATACTCATAGGCTCCCCAGAGGGCGTCGGGATTCTCCTCCCGGAAAGTCTGCTTCACACCCCAGGTCGAGAACACGAGCGTCCACTCTTCCTGCGCAAGATCTGCGAAGATGCTGTACTCGCCCGCCGGAAGTCGCTGACCGCGAATCATGAGGTCGGTCTCGGTCATGAATCGGGTCGATTGATTGGCGCCGATCCTCCAGATCGGTGCTCCGAGAAGGAATCCGTCCCCGTAGGTCTCACCGGATCCGAACATGTTCTCACGGCCGCGGAGGATGGGTCGTCCGTAGGTCACCACGATCCAGGAACCGCCCTGGTAGGCACCCTCGGAGTTGAAGGATCCGCCGACTTGCGTGGAGGCCTCGCCGCGTGGGCTCGCGATGCGCTGCTGCGCCTCCCCGTACGCCGGGAAGAGCGAAAGAGCCGAAAGAAGTATCAGGAAGGGAAACCGAAACATGTCTTTACCTCGTGTTCGTTGATCGTTTCTCGGTGGGTGAGCACTCGGGCTTGCCCCGGCAACGTGTGCGGAACGACCACCGATCTTATTCGAGGGACCCGTGAATAGGAACCCAGTCTCCCTTCGATTGTTCGTCCCTTCGCGTGGCGGGTCGGATGCACGCGCCCCATATTGCGCCGCACCGAAGAACTCGCGACGCTCGGGCCACGAGCCGTTTCCGGCACGCCGCGTCGCGACAAGGAATCGACCACAGCAGACAGCGTGCTGACCATGTCGCCACCGAACTCAGCAGCCGATCTCCTTCAGAACCGTCGTCACGCGCTTCGCGAGGCCGTCGGCCGGTCCCTGGCCAAGCCCGAGGGGACGGAGGATCCCCCGCTCTCGGATGGCCATCGGGATCATCTACTGGACGAGCTGAAGGATCTCTACTGGAACGATCTCGAGTGGGAGAACGTCACCGAAGAGGAGCGGATGGAGGGCGGCTCGCTCCCGGAGCTGACGTTTCCGGGAGTTCTGGCGCTCACCCGTGGGCTGCTCCTCACGGAGGTCGCCACCGATTCCAATGCGCCTCCGGAGCCTCGCCCCGAGGTGGTCGAGCATTTCCTGGAGTTCCTGGCGAATCAGGTACTCGATCTTCGCGAGACCGCGACGGGCGGCCCCGGTGAAGAGGGCGATCGGGCCGCGCTCGAGCTCCGCATGACCCAGGGACTCCTCGATCGGGTCTTGATCGAGTACCACCGGCTCTCGCCCGAGGACGTGGGGACGCTGGAGGGGACATGAATCCGGCCGGCAGAGGCCCGTGATCGGTCGTCCCCGCCCGGGACACCCGTTCATGGCAGGCTCTCCACTTTTCTTCGCCCATCGCGGCGGCGCGAAACTCGCTCCAGAAAACACCATGGAGGCCTTCCGGTCGGCGGTCGAGACCTGGGGCGTCGACGTGCTGGAGATGGACGTCCACTGCACACGTGACGGCGAGCTGGTGGTCCTCCACGACGAGACGGTGGATCGGACGACCGATGAGAAGGGTGCCGTCCGCGAGATGACCGCAGACCAGATCCGAGAACTCGACGCGGGGTTCGGCTTTCGAGATCTCCAGGGCAATCGGTCCTTTCGCGGTCGCGGAGTTCGCATTCCCCTCTTTCGCGAGGTGCTGGAGGCGTTCCCCGGTGTCCGGCTGAACGTGGACGCGAAAGGCCGGGGCACGACGCCGCGACTCCTGTCGCTCATTCGCGAGGCACGAGCGCAGCACAGGGTGCTTCTGGCGTCCGTGGAGGAGTGGGGGCGAGCCGACCGGTTGGGCTATCGCGGCCCTACATCGGCGACGAGACGGCAGATCCGCGGGTTCTACTACTTGCATCGGATGCCCGGAGGCGGGCCGTATACGCCAAGGGTGGACGCTCTTCAGATCCCCTTTCGCTGGAACGGTCGTGACGTGACGACACCCCGGATGATTCGGGAGGCCCATCGGCGCAACATTCCAGTGCACGTCTGGACCATCGACGATGCGGAGGACATGCGGACCCTGCTTCGTTGGGGGGTAGACGGAATCCAGACGGATCGGCTGGATCTTCTCGCGCGCGTTCTCCACGAGGAGACCGGACGGCCTGAACCACCAGGACTCGAGAAGCCATGAAACCGCTGGTACAGCGATTTCTGGAGCATTGGCGTTCCCAGGGTTGGGCCCGCCCGGGAGCTCGTGCGACCGTAGCGTGCTCAGGTGGACTCGATTCGCTCGTGCTCCTGCACCTCCTGCGGTTCCAAGCG
>JAHEKL010000126.1 GCA_024638345.1 Gammaproteobacteria bacterium
AACCGGCAGCCCACACTACCCGATAATCCCGCGCGGATTCGCGTGCGAAAGGAGGTTCGGCTGCCCAGTGGTGACCCCGCGAGCCACTCGCTCGAGGGATTCGTGTTCGAGATCCGACGCGCGGAGACGAAAGCGGTGATAGCAACCGATACGACGGACGCCGACGGGATTGCCACGGCGACCGTCTCGCCGGGCGTGTACGACGTCGTGGAGATCGACAGCGGCCGTCTGACGGATATCACGGGCCCGACCGGGGCGTGGAACGGCGTCTCGGTCCTCGCGGGGGAGACCTACGAAGACGACTGGATCAATCAGGTCGTGCCGCGGAAAATCGACGTCAAGGTCACGCTGCGAGCTCCGGACAATGCGGAGCTCGGCAGGGAGTTCACATTCTCCCTGGTCACGACGAACGAAAGCGAAAGCGATGAGGCGGCGGCCAAGGTCGCGGTGATCCAGACACTCCCTGCCGGAATCGAGTTCATCAGCGCATCCGCGGGCGGACGGGCTGATGAGGAGGGCCCGAGCAACGGCACCCGGGCGCGGAAGATCGCCTGGGACACCATTCCCACCTTGGCAGTCAACGATACGGTGACGTACAGCGTGACGGCCGTCGCGACGGAAGTGGGGGCGTTTCGCAGCATCGTGACCGCCTCCACCACCTCGCTGGACGTCGACCTCACCAACAACGAAGACGCAGAAGTCACACGGGTGGGGATCAGTCCGTTCTCGGACGAGGGGTTCATCCTCGGCAAGGTCTTCATCGACTGCGGGTGCGAGCTCCACACTCGGGCCCGCTGGGAGCGCGGGATTCCCGGGGTCAGGATCTATCTACAAGACGGAACCTCGGCCGTGACCGATATAGAAGGCGAATTTCATTTCTTGGGACTCAGGCCGCGTCTATGGGTGGTCAAGGTCGATCCGGCCACCCTCCCCGTCGACGCCCGGCTGATTCCGATCACCAATCGTCACGGGAACGACGGTTCCTCGGTGTTCGTGGACCTGAAGAGCAGCGAGCTTGCGCGGGCGGACTTCGCGGACGGCTCAGGAAGCTTGAGCGTCGGCAGGGAAGTCAAGAGGCGACGTGAGCGGAGCCACGAGGAGGGCTTGCTCGTGGCTGGGAAGCCCACGGACGCGCTCGATGAGGGCGCGCCGGTCTTCACTCCGCTGCTCCCCGGATCCTCTTCGGTCATCGACGGATTCCCTGTCGACTCCGTGTCCAGCAGCGTCTCCGTTCCGGATACCGCCCCTGCGTCCCCTCCGACACGAAGGGAGTCCCTCCTGGCCGCCGGCTTGCTCGAAGCGCGTGTCGACCTGCGGTCTCTGGCCGGTGGGGAGCTGGGCGCAGGCCTGGGGCGCGACCGATTCGAGGACGAGCTTCGCAGCTTCCGGACGGAGAACGACGACGGAAAGCTGACGGCGGGAGCCAGGGCCTCCCTCTTCATGAAGGGCACCGTAGGTGACGACTACGGAGTGACCCTCAGAATCGAGTCCGAAGAAGAGGATCAGTCGCGCCTCTTCCGAGACATTCGGCCGGACGAGCTCTATCCGGTCTATGGGGACGCATCGATCCGGGAATTCGATGCTCAGTCCAAAGGCCGGCTTTTCGGGCGGATAGAGCGGGGGCGTTCTCACCTGTCCCTGGGCGATTTCGATACCGAGCTCGAGTCGTACGGTCAGACGGGAAGCAGAGCGCTGGGGCGCTATAGCCGAACGCTGAACGGGGTCCTGAAGCACTTCGAGAACGAGCGGATGGTGGTCAACGGGTTCGCCAGCCGCGACCGGTTCGTCCAAGTGGTGGACGAGATCCGAGGTGAAGGGATCAGCGGTCCCTACGAGCTGAGTCGAGCCGACGGTCTCGTTCACAGCGAGAGGGTCGAGATCATCACTCGAGACCGGAATCAGCCTTCCGTGGTGCTCGCTGCGCGAAGGATGGAGCGCTTCACCGACTACTCCGTCGAGCCCTTCAGCGCCAGGATCCTCTTCAAGCAGGCCATCCCCAGTATCGACGGCGATCTCAACCCGGTCTCGATCCGAGTGACCTACGAAGTCGAGGGGCGCTCCGATCAGTTCTGGGTCGTGGGGGTGGACGGCCAGTTTCGGCCTTTGGACCACCTGGAGTTCGGTGGTGGGTTCGTGAGGGACGACAATCCGATCGATCAGTTCGACCTCGCAAGCATGAACGCCACCGTCGATCTGGGAACGGGCACCCTGGTCTTCGGCGAGTTCGCCCGGACGGAAGGCTCGGTGTCGGCCGCGGGCGAGGCCAGTCGCATCGGGCTGCGTCATGCCTCGGAGCGCCTGTTCGCTCGACTCCTCTTCCTGGAGACCGACTCGACCTTCCAGAATCCGTCCGCCGCGTTTCTGAGAGGACGCCGAGAGATCAGTGTTCAGGCAAGAGCCGAGATCAACGACCAGACGAGAATCTTCGGCGAGCTGATCCGCACCCAGGATCGACGCAGAAACGGCACCCGCGAAGGCGGGCGTCTCGGGCTCGAGCGCGCATTCGGCGAGTGGGTACGAGGACAGGTCGCATACCGGTACGCAGACGAGACGGAGACTCCCGCGACCGATCCGTCCGCCGACACACCCAACGAGGTGAATACGATCGGGGCCCGGCTGACTGTCGTTCCTCCGCGGGCGACGAGAGTCTCCGTCTCTGGCGAATACGAGCAGGACATCTCGCAAACTGATCAGCGGCGCGCCTGGGCCGGAGTGGACTACCGCATTCCGAGACAGGCTCGGCTCTATGCCCGCCACGAGTTTCTCACATCACTCTCGGGCCCTTACGGCCTGAACCCAGAGGAGGAGCGAAACTCCACCGTCTTCGGCGCGTCGGCCGACTATCGAACCGGACAAACGCTTTTTTCGGAATACCGCGTCCGCGACGCCATCGGAGGCCGTGAGGCCCAAGCCGCGATCGGGCTCAGGAATACCTGGATCGTCAGCGGCGGGGCTCGGATGACCACTTCTGTGGAGCGTCTCTCTCCCCTCGAGGCCGGGGGTGTTGCGGCGACCGCCTTGACCGGCGGACTGGAGCTCAGTGGAGACTCGGCCTGGTTAGGCAGCCTTCGAGCCGAGTACTGGGATCGGAACGGTATCGACCAGGTCTTCGGATCCGTGGGCTATGCCCTCAAGATAAGTTCCGACTTCACGTTACTGGCGAACACGGCATTCAGTGCGGAGCTCGGTGGCGGCAGAGCGTTCGAGCGGACTCGCGTGGGCGTCGCTTGGCGGGAAACGAATCGAAATCGGTGGAACGCGCTCGCGAGATACGAGCACCGATATGACGGGACGGCTCCGTACGATCGCTTCTCCGACGGTTTCAGCGCGGAGACAGTAGCATCCAGCGCCTTTCCCCTCCTCCGAGGCCCCGATCAGCTGGATGCGAACCGATCTGCGCACATCTTTTGGAGCCACGTGAATTACCAGCCGGTTTCCGGACTGGTGCTGAGAGCGAACTGGGCGAGTAAGTACACATCCGGGGACTTGGATCTGTCGGAGGCTATCGGCGATCCGGAAACACCGGAGACCGTCCCATTCTCCGAAAACGCGCACCTCCTGGGGCTGCGAGGTACCGTCGATGTGTCCGACCGCGTCGACCTGGGCATGATGGGGCGGACGATGTTCTCCGAATCCCACGAGAACACGCAGTACGGCCTGGGAGGTGAGGTGGGCGTGCTGCTCGGAGACAACCTGCGCCTAGCAGCAGGCTACAACTTCTTCGGGTTTGAGGACCGGGATTTCTCCGCCGACGAATCGACCGACCACGGACCCTATCTGCACCTGGGATTCAAGTTCGACGAGGGGCTGTTCACGACGCGGGCGCCCCAGGCTGATGGGCCCGAGTCACCGGCACACTGCAGCTGCCCCGAACTCACGATCACCAAGACCGGGCCGCACGAAGCGGAGCCGGATAGCGCAGTCACCTATGTCATCCGGGTCATCAACGGGGGTGTGACTCCCGTCGAGGACGTCGAGATCACTGATGTGATCCCGGACCGGTCGCGGTTCCAAAGCGCGAGTCGCGGTGCTGGAGAGAGCGCGGGTCGTGTGATCTGGCCCACTCTTCCGACGCTCGGTGCCGGGAAGATGCAGGTCGATACCCTCGTGGTTCTGGCTCCAGCCGAACCGGACACCCTGCTCAACATCGCCCAGGCAATGGCGCCTCATACCCCGACGGTCTCAGACACCGTACGGACGATCGTTCGCGCCCGACCCGTGCCTCCGCAGAGCCTCATTCTCTCGATCGTCGGAGCGGAGCTCGCGTGTCCGTTGTCGGACGTTCCGCTGCGGATCAGCTTGGAGAGCGAGGGAGGGGGCAGCCAGAACGTTCTGATGACCGTGGCGCTCACGGCGGGCGAGCTTCGGTACGCGAGTCGGGGCTCTCGGACCGAGACTTCCGTTACATGGGAGACGACGCTCGAAGCCGGCCAGACACAAGTCGACTCGCTCGTGGTGCGGGCTCCCGGTTCGGGATCCTTCGAGATCGTCACGGCGGCGACATCATCGGTATCGCCGGCTGTGCAGGACACACACATCATCAGGGTGCAGTCATGTCCGAATCCGAATGTCATCGACCTGGAGAAACGACAGCTCGGCCGTGACACGGTGAGCGTGGGTGACACCGTCGAGTACGCCATCCAGGTCACGAACCGCGGGACCGACCGGGTCGAGGGTGTTGTCGTGAAGGATCTGTTGCCCGCGGGCGCGGAACTCATCCGTGCGAGTGGCGACTCCGACCGGGACGGCTTCATCCTCAGCTGGGCACCTGTCGCGCTGGATCCTGGAGCCAGCCTCACGAACACAGTGCTGCTTCGGGCACCCTCGGCTCCGGGACGGTTGGTGAACCTCGCCGTTGCAGAGCACCGCGTAGAAGTCGACTCCGCCTCGGTTCGGACGGTCGTGATAGGGCCGGACAACGGCGGAGGCCCCCCGACAATCGTCCCTCCACGAGGCCCGTTTGGTCCGTTCCCATCGACGATAGACACGATCGTCGTGGTCGACACGACGCAGATCGTGCTCCGGACACCCCCAGAGACCATCTTCGTCGTCGATTCTACGGTTGTCCCCATCCAGGGAAGGACGGACACGGTGCGGGTGGTCGACACCATGAGGATCGCGGTCGGGGGCGACACGAGCACGGTGATCGACACGATCCTCGTGGTGATCCGGACGCCTCCGGAGACCATCCTCGTTCCCGACAGAACGTCGACGGTGGTCCGAGCGCCCAGCTGGCCCTGGTGGTGGCTGTTCGGGGGCCTGATCCTCTTCACGCTGGTGCTGGCGGTAGTGCTGATCTCCACGCCCTGGTGGCCCTGGTTGTGGCTGCTGCTCGGCCTGTTCGTGGTGAATTCGGGACTCGCCGGCGCGTTGATCTTCGGGTCGCCGTGGCCGTGGCCCTGGATCCTCGTCGTGCTGTTCCTGTTCAACCTCGTCATGGCTTCGACGCTCGTCTATCTGCTGCTCAGGACCCGTGTGACGGTGAGGTCCAGCATGCGGCAGAGTGTCGAAGTCGAATCCGAGGAGGCGCAATGACCGAGGCTCGGGGTGGCGACGGACCAGGAGGGGAGCAGGGTTCGCTGAGCCTCGCCACGATCTTCGAGAGCGACCTGAAGGAAGTGAAGAAAGACCTTGGAACCATGGTCAAGGGGCGCAGGCAGGACACGAATCTGGGGAGAATACGGAGGTTCGCTTGGTGGCTCGTGGGGCCGATGATGACGAAGCAGATGGACAAGGTCTTGGCCCTGCCACTCGGGGATTCTCTCGCGGAAGCATGCTGCAGGCTACAAAGTGTGAGAGAGCCTGTCTTGAAGGCCCGGAAGGAGTGGCGGAAGTACCAAGGGGCGACGCCCGAAAAGCCTTACCCGCTCGGCCTCAAACCCAAGCCGCCCACGCTCAAGCTGAACCCGAGACATCTGCTGGCGGCAGAGATCGAGCGCTGGGAGGTGGGGAGCCTCGAGTTCGACTTCGAGCTGAGGTTCAAGATCAAAGGAGCCACTCTTGGAGTGGCACAAGGGTGCATTCATCATCTCGACCTGGGAGGCGGCAAGGTCGAAGGCACCTTGACTTGCTGGGTGAAGGGCAAGGAGTTGGGCTCTCGCCCGCTGCCGTCCGCTCCGATTCCCAATCAGCGGATCAAGTTCGATCCGGCCATCCGAATTCTTCCCCTCACGGAGGATCCTGACAGCCTTGCCCCCGGTCGTCCCCCAGGGGACCTTTAGGGCGTCTCGGGCTGCTCGTCCTTTCTCGGGCCGCCTCGAGTCATCCGGTCGCGAACTGGAGGAAGCTCACCATGTTTGGAGTCGATCGATGACTTGCCCAGCGTGCGGCGTGGCGCTGGCCAAGGTCACCATGGACGATATCATCGTGGACGTCTGTGAAGGGGGCTGTGGAGGAGTCTGGTTCGATTCTTTCGAGCTGCAGAAGTTCGACGAGCCCTACGAGGAGGCGGGTCGTGAGCTTCTCGACGTCAGGATCGACAGGGGCTCGAGTGTCGATCAGTCCAGGCGGCTGAGGTGCCCAAAGTGCGAGCACACCGTGCTCATGAGGCACTTCTTCAGTGTGAAGCAGGAAGTCGAGGTCGACGAGTGTCCCTCTTGCGGCGGGTTCTGGCTCGAGGTCGGCGAGCTTCGCAAGATCCGGTCGGAATTTCCCTCCGAGGATGCGAGAAGACAGGCCGCCGCCCAGTACTTCGACGACGTGTTCGGCAGGCAACTCGACTCGCTCAGGAAAGAGAGCGAGGAGAAGAGGGCACGGGCGCGAAAGATCGCGAACATCTTCCGCTTCATCTGCCCGTCGTACTACATCCCCGGCAAGCAGGAGTGGGGCGCGTTCTGACGCTCGCTCTCGATGGACGACTCGTCCGGTCCGAAGCGCCGGTTGCCCACCTTGGCACGTGGGCCGACGGCCGGTACCTGAGCGCCCTCCGTCAGTCGGCGGCGAAGCAGTAGAAGAGGCCCGCTCCACCGGTATTCACCAGCTGCTCCTGGCTGCAACCTTGACTGGGATGGGCCTGATTCCATGGAGCTCCTGGAGTTTCGAAGGTGAAACGGTCATGGTGACCGACCATCGCGTTACCCTCTCCGCTACTCGTCCAGTTGTTGCAGGTGCGGTCCTGTCCGGGGGCGAATGCCGTTCCATTGAGCTGAGTGCCGGTGAGGATGTCGTGATGGTTCGGTGAATCGCCGTTGGCTCCCGAGTTCACCTGCCCGCCACGCTCGTTGAGCGCATGCTGGTAGTTGATGTTGGCGTTGTTGTAATGCAGGTCGTCCAGGTTCGCGGCAATACGCACCCCCACGGCATTGAACCATGGCCCCTCCCCGATTCGATCCCTCGCATTCGCTGCGGGCTGCCCACCGGAGGCCTGCGTGCTCAGGTACGCCCGCCATGTTCGGTCTCCGGCCCCGACGGCCGCGGCAAGGCCCTGGCAGTGCGCATCGGCACCATCGAGGCCTCCCAGGTCGCCGCCACTTCCTGGCCCTACGCTCGTGATGAAGAAACCGAGCGGCTCTTCGTCCTGGCCGGATACTTCGCCTGGTGCTCCCACGAACCACAGGGACATCGCCGCTAGAGTCAGGATGCATCTCGTGGTCATCTTCCCCTCCTCTCTGTGTCATCCGAGC
>JAHEKL010000127.1 GCA_024638345.1 Gammaproteobacteria bacterium
GACGGTCAGCTCGTCCTGCAGATCGGGCAGCCGGGGGAGAGCCGCGGGAACCTCGACACCGAGAACCTAGGACGACCCGCGGACGTGTGGGTGCACCCCCCGACGAACGAGGCGTTCGTCGCTGACGGCTATGGCAATCGCCGGATCATCGTGTACGATGCGGACACCGGGGCGTTCAAGCGGATGTGGGGCGCGTTCGGCGGCCAGCCCTCCGACGGTGACCCGGATCCGGCGTGGGCACTGGAGCAGGAGGGCGAGGGGCCGCCGCACTTCGTCCCGCCGGTGCACGCCGCCAAGGTCTCGAACGACGGTCTCGTCTATGTCTCGGATCGCGGAGGCAAGCGCGTTCAGGTCTTCACGATCGACGGTGAGTACGTATCGCAGGTGTTCATCGGTCGCGAGTGCCTCGCGCCGGAATGCGGGAACGGTACGACCGCGGCCAGCACGGCCTTCTCCGCGGATCCTGATCAGCGCTTTCTCTACGTCGGAAACCGGAGTCAGGCCCAGGTGATGATTCTCGAGCGCGAGACGCTTCGGATCCTCGACCAATTCGGGGGCTGGGGCTCGGTCCCGGGGCAATTCGGTACCCTGCATCACATGTCGGTCGACTCACAGGGAAATCTCTACGTGACCGAGGTCACCCCGTTGGAGCCCGTCAACCGCCGGGTCCAGAAGTTCGTCTTCACGGGGTTGGAGGCGCGGTAGGGGAGGTGACGCGTGTCGGCCCACCGACTTCGAACTCCACCCCTTGGGCGAGGGGAAGGTCGTCCCCGTAGTTCACCGAGCAGGTCTGGCGTCGCATGTACGCCTTCCAGGCATCGCTTCCCGCCTCGCGTCCGCCTCCGGTGTCTTTCTCGCCCCCGAACGCGCCGCCGATCTCGGCCCCCGAGGTTCCCGTGTTGACGTTCGCGATTCCGCAGTCGCTTCCTTCCGGTGACAGGAAGCGCTCGGCTTCAGTCACTCGATCCGTGAAGATCGCGGACGAGAGGCCGGGCGAGACCGAGTTCTGCCCATCGATCGCTTCCTCCAAGGAGCTGTAGGTCATCACGTAGAGGATCGGTGCAAAGGTCTCTTCTGAGACGATCGACATCTCCGGAGTCGCGCGAATGATCGTCGGCTCGACGAAGAATCCTGCTCGGTCCAAGCGCTTCCCGCCGGACACGATCTCTCCTCCCTGATCCCGTGACTTCTCCACGGCGGAGAGCATTCGCTCCACGGCTCTCTCGCTGATGAGCGGACCCACCAGGACACCCTCCTCCCACGGATCGCCGATCCGGATGCTTTCGTAGGCGTGGCGAAGGCGGTCTACGAACGCGTCCGCCACCGACTCGTGAACGAAGAGTCGGCGAAGCGTCGTACACCGCTGTCCAGCGGTCCCCGCGGCCGCGAACACCACGGCGCGCAGGGCGAGGTCCAGATTCGCGGCTTCGCTCACGATCGCCGCGTTGTTGCCTCCGAGCTCCAGGAGTGAACGGCCGAGTCGGGCGGCGACGGTCTGCCCCACACTCCGTCCCATCTCGCAGCTTCCGGTCGCCGAAACCAGGGGGAGGCGGCCGTCCTTGGCCATCATGCGGCCCAGCTCCGCATCTCTTCCGATACAGAGGTTGAAGACTCCTTCCAGCTCACTCGCGGCTGCCACACGCTCGACGATCTTCTGGACCGCGACCGCGGTGAGTGGGGCCAGGGGCGACGGCTTCCATACGACGGGGTCCCCGCAGACCGCGGCGATGGCAGCGTTCCAGGCCCAGATCGCGACCGGGAAGTTGAACGGCGTGATCAATCCGATGGGGCCGAGGGGATGCCACTGCTCGAACATCCGGTGCTGCGGTCGCTCGCTGGCCATGGTCAGCCCGTACAGCTGACGGGAGAGCCCCACCGCGAAGTCGCACATGTCGATCATCTCCTGCACTTCGCCCTCACCCTCGGACCGGGTCTTGCCGACCTCCAGCGTCACGAGGAGTCCCAGATCGGCCTTGTTCGCGCGTAGCTCGAGACCGATCCGTCGAATGATCTCGCCACGTGCAGGGGGTGGAGTCCGGCGCCACTCTCCGAAAGCTCGCGAGGATGCCTCGACGATGCGGTCGTAATCCTCGACGGAGGCCGTCGTCACCGTCCCGAGCGGCTCGCCCGTGGATGGATTGATCGAAACGAGGGCTTCTCCTTCGGCGTTCCGGCCCGCAGCACCAGTGCTGACTCCGGAGCAGACTTCGCCGACACCGAGACGATCCAGCACCTCGTCGAAAAGTGAGCGGTCGATCACGTCACCTCCTCCAGAGCCTCACCGAAGATCTTGGTGGCGATCCTCACGTCCTCCTCGTCCACGACCAGCGGTGGGCTGAATCGAATCGAGTTCTCCCCGCAGCCGAGCAGGAGGAGACCGCGTCGAAAGCAGGCTCGAACGATCTCGTTACGCTCCTTGGGGGCGCGCTCCCGGGTCTTCCGGTTTCTGACCAGCTCGACACCGACCATGAGTCCGCGCCCGCGCACGTCTCCGATTCGTTCGTGCTCGTCCGCCATCGTCCTCAGGCGGTCTAGAAGGACGTCGCCGAGTCGGGCCGCGCTTTCGACGAGCCCACCCTCGAGGAGGTCGATCGTGGCGAGTGCGGCGACACAGGAGACCGGGTTGCCGCCGAAGGTGCTCGCATGGGAGCCGGCAGGCCAATCCATGATCGTGTCGCGGGCCACGATCGCGCCGAGCGGCATCCCCGATGCGATCCCTTTGGCCAAGCATACGATGTCGGGCTCGACCCCCCAGTGCTCGATGGCCAACATGCGACCGGTCCGGCCCATGCCGCTCTGCACCTCGTCCGCCACGTAGAGGATCCCGTGCCGGCTCGCCAGCTCTCGGAGTCGGGGATGAAAATCCGGTGGAGGGACCAGGTATCCACCCTCGCCCTGGATCGGCTCGACGAAGATGGCGGCGACCTCGTCGGGGGGCACGGTGCGACGGAAGATCTCTTCCTCGATGCGGGCCAGGCATTCGTCTACGGACGGCCCTCGGTAGGGATTGGGGTAGGGGACATGAATCACCCCCGGGATCAGGGGGGCGAACCGAGCCCGCTGGACGACGTTGCTACCCGTGAGGGAGAGGGCACCCAGCGTCCGCCCGTGAAAAGCACCGTAGAAGGCGATGACGTGCGTTCGACCGGTGTGGTACCGGGCGAGCTTGAACGCGGCCTCGACCGCCTCTGCTCCCGAGTTGGTGAAGAAGACCCGCTTAGATCCGGCGCCGGGGACCAGCTTCGACAGTTTCTCGGCGAGTCGGGCCAACGGCTCGTAGTAGAAATCCGACCCGGACATGTGGAGGAACGATTGCGACTGTCGCTCGATGGCCTCCGTGACGTGTGGATGGCAGTGTCCGGTCGCACAGACCGCGATCCCCGCGGTGAAGTCGAGGAAGCGGTTGCCGTCGACATCCTCTACGACGGCGCCCGTTCCCCGGCGGACCACGAGCGGATAGGGGCGAGTGTAGGAAGGCGAAACGAAGCGCTCATCGATGTCGATCACCTCCCGAGCGCGCGGTCCCGGAAGATCGGTCACCAGGTGGGGCGCGCGGGGATCGTTCGTCATGCGATGGAGGATGGCTGAACCGGTCGCCCACGGAAAGACCGATCGGCTCTCCGGGACGAACTCGGCCACTTGCGGCGGCGTCCACATTCTTCAAGCGTTACCGCCTGGGAATCGCGGCGCCGAGAGCCAAACGGCGTCACCGACCTCATGTATCTCGAGGATCCATGGCATCGCCACGCACCCCCCGCTCTCGTGCCGAGCGCAGACAGCAGCAGCGACAGGACGCCGAGGACTCGGCTCGGTCCCCCGACTCCACCACCAAGGGATTCCTTCTTCCCCTGTCGATGACGGGGCTACTAGTCGCCCTGTCGTTCCTGCCACGTGTGCAGGAGAATCCTGTCCTCATCCGGTCGTTCTGGGGCGCGGCGGCCGTGCTCCTGATCTGGCAGGTCGTCCTCTTCACGCGCCTCAAGCGCACGTCCGCTACGCGGGCCCTCGTCCCTCTCCTGAGACCACAGCACTACCTCCAGGCTGCGGTCCAGCTCTCGGTCTTCGTCTACTGGGGTTGGTTCTGGCGTCCGGTCTACGACTTCGCCTGGCTGCTCGTGGCGCAAATCGTCTTCGCCTACGCCTTCGACATGCTGCTCGCCTGGTCGAGAAGGGAGAGCTACGTCCTGGGGTTCGGTCCCTTCCCCATCATCTTCAGCACGAACCTGTTCCTCTGGTTCCGGGACGACTGGTTCTACCTGCAGTTCGTCATGATCGCGGTCGGCTTCCTGGGCAAGGAGTTCATTCGGTGGAACCGTGAGGGAACCAAGAAGCACATCTTCAACCCCTCTGCTTTCTCCCTGGGTCTGTTCTCGGTCGTTCTCATCCTCACGCAGGCGAGTGACCTGACGTGGGGTCAGGACATCGCGTCCACCCTGACCCTGGCTCCCCGTATCTACCTCTTCCTCTTCATGCTCGGCCTCGTGGTCATGTATTTCTTCTCGATCACGCTCGTCGCGGGCACGGCGGCCGCCGTGTTGTTCGGGCTGAGTGCGCTGTATTCCGCGGCGCAGGGTGTCCCTTATTTCGTGGATTCCGAGATACCGGCGGCAGTCTTCTTGGGCCTGCATCTCCTCGTCACGGACCCGTCGACCTCGCCGCGGAGCCCGCTGGGGAAGACGATCTTCGGGGCGGGATACGGGCTCGGTGTGTTCGGTCTCTACGCGGTTCTGGGCGCGATCGGGGCGCCCACCTTCTACGACAAGCTGCTCGCGGTTCCGCTCCTGAACCTCAGCGTTCGTGGGATAGATCGGGGTGTTCACGCGATTCGCGAGACCCCGCTTCTACGGCGAAGACGGATGGATGTCGCACCCCGCCGCCTCAATCTGGCCCATATCGCCGTGTGGATCGTCCTGTTCGTCGTCGCGACCGCGACCGGTCGAACGGACGGGAGGCATACGGGCGACAGCCTGCCCTTCTGGGAGCAGGCTTGTGAGGAGGGTCGTCGCAACGCGTGTCGACAGCTGGTCCAGCTGAAGCTGACTTATTGTGGTGACAACTCCGCGTGGGCATGCAACGAGCTCGGCCTGCACTACATGGACGGCGAAGTCGTTCCGGCCGACACGGAGCTGGCGCTCGGCTACTTCTCGCGGGCCTGCGAGCTCAGGTTTCAAGCGGGTTGCCTCAACCTGCTCCAGCCGGAGTCGGCCGTCACATCCGTTCCCAAGGAGCTCGACCTGAGACTTCTCCTGCGCGAGGGGGGGGTGAACCTGATGGGGATGTCCGAGACGGAGCTCTACACTCGCGCATGTGAGCACGACTGGTCCTTCGCCTGCAGTCGAGTGGCGAGCTCGACTTGATCGGGCGCGACGGGGCGGGGAGTCGAAGCACCGGGTCGGCCGCTCGGGCCACGCTCTTCGGTCTCGTAGGCATCGTGGGCACCTCGGCCTTCGGGTGGGCGCTGGCTCTCGAGCCGATCTCGCCACGACCGGTTACCGGACGACAGACCCTCCAACGCCCCGGCGTGGCTACACCTCCCGCATTCCGCGAGGACGCGTGGCACCTACCCGACGAGCCCCTTCTCGGATTCGTGGAGATCCCGGCGGGCGCCTTTCTAATGGGGAGCGACCCGTCCGTGGATCCGATGGCATTCGAGACCGAGCAGTGGGCACCCGGGCAGACCCGAGGCACCTTGGAGGTGCCGACCTTCTACATCGGTCGCTACGAGGTCACCGTGGCCCAGTTCGAGGCGTTCGTGGAGGACACGGGCTTCGCCGTGGACCCACGGACCCTGACCGGCGCCGCGGATTACCCTGTTGCGTTCGTGTCCTGGCCGGACGCGCTCGCGTACGCGAGGTGGCTGGAGTCGAGACTGAGAGATTGGCCCGATACGCCTGCCGAGCTGAGTCGCAGGCTCGCACAGGGCTGGCGGGTCAGCCTACCCAGCGAGGCCGAGTGGGAGAAGGCTGCGCGCGGAACGGACGGCCGGATCTTTCCGTGGGGGAACGCGCCGGGGCGGGACCGTGCGAACTACGCGAGGGCGGGACGGGCGTCCGTGGGCAGCCTTCGCTGCGTGGAGTGCGCGCACGGTCTCTCGGACATGAGCGGAAACGTGTGGGAGTGGACCCGAAGTCCCTATCAGCCGTACCCCTACGATGAGACAGACGACCGCGAGAATCTGGAAGAGGACGCGCTTTGGGTGATGCGTGGCGGCGGATACAACGACACGGAACAGAATGCGCGGGCGGCGGTGCGCGGAGCGGCCGACCCGGGAGTGCGACGCGAATTCATCGGCTTCCGCCTGGCGCTCACGAGTTTCTGAGCCTGGCTCCCGACCGGTCCTGGTCCGGTGCGGCGCTTTCGTGACGATCGGGGAGACGCGGGGTGTGGATGCGCCCGCCCGCACTCCCTATCTTGATCGCTCTTCGTGATCAGGAGGGCCGTTCCTTTCCTGGCCGAGGAGCCAAGCCACAGACCCAGCAAGGAGACTCACCCATGTCGTACGCGAACCCCGACGCACTGGTCACGACCGATTGGCTCGCCCAGCATCTCGGCGATCCCGATGTTCGGCCAATCGAGGTCGACGAGGACACGGGACTCTACACGAAGGGCCACATTCCGGGAGCTGTCGGGTGGAATTGGACCAAGGACCTCCACCATCCACTCAATCGGGACTACGTGGGGAAGGAAGGCCTCGGCCGGCTTCTGTCTCAGGCCGGCGTGGGACCGGGCACGACCGTGGTGCTTTACGGGGGAAACAACAACTGGTTCGCAGCCTATGCCTACTGGCTGCTCAAGTACCGAGGCTTCGATGCGGTGAAGCTCCTGAACGGTGGACGCAAGAAGTGGGAGCTCGAGTCGAGACCTCTCACCCAAGAGGCTCCGTCGATCGCCGCGACGGACCTCTCGATCTCCGGCCCGGAGCGACCCGAGTTGCGCGCGCTGAGAGACCACGTCCTGGAGTCCGCCGGTGCGGCCACCTTCGTGGACGTTCGCTCTCCCCAGGAGTTCTCGGGCGAGAAGCTGGCACCCGACCACCTACCCCAAGAGCAGCCGTATGTCGGGGGGCACGTGCCCGGAGCGAAGAACATCCCTTGGAGCAAGGCGGCGAACGAGGACGGCACGTTCAAGGACGCGGACGAGCTTCGAGCGCTGTACGGCGGGAGCGGAGTGACGGGGGATAAAGAGATCATCGCCTACTGCCGGATCGGAGAGCGCTCGAGCCACACCTGGTTCGTCCTGAAGGAGCTTCTTGGGTACGGGGACGTCCGCAACTACGATGGATCGTGGACCGAGTACGGCTCCATGGTGGCTGTTCCCGTGGAACGGGGGCAGTGACGGCCCCGACAGAACCGGGATACTGACCGTCGAGACACGGAGGATCAAATGAAGCGCCTCCCTGCCTGGGTTTTGTTCGCACTGTGCGGACTGGTCGCGTGCGACGGATCTCCCGACGAGACCTCCGCCGGGGCCGCCGCGATGGACGGCGGCGACCCTGAGGTATCGCCCATCGTGGCGCGGGGCCTTTCGCTCGAGTTGGATACTCCCTACGAGCGTCCGCCCGGGGAGGCGCTTCACCACCATACGGCCGGATTCGCCAACACGCTCTGCTC
>JAHEKL010000128.1 GCA_024638345.1 Gammaproteobacteria bacterium
GCTCGCACGCCGAGGGACGACCCCCGTCCTAGAGAGACTGCAGAAGTGAGTCCAACCGGCGGCGATCAGTGTGAGCGCAGCTTCTCCAGGCGCGACTCGAGCGCCGAAATCCGAGCTCCCTGTTCCCTGACCGTCTTCGCCAGGACGGACAGCACACTGCCACGACCCGATGAGTTCGAGTCGTGATCTCCCATTGGGTCGAGCGATTTGGCGCCCGGGTTGGCGTGGTTCTCGCTCTCGTCTTCTGCGTACTCGAAATGAACCGGATCGAAGGGGGCCTTGAAGCGACCGCCCGACTCGTGCCTGGCCATGATCTCCGCGTCCTGCCGAGGTGAAACCGAGAACTGCACTGGGTCATACGGCTCGGCAAGACGCGTGCGAGATCGGCGAGCAACCACCTAAGTCCATTATCAACAATCACCTGTGCTTTTCGTTGTTCGGTTCCGTTCCACCGGCGCTGAGGCTCTCCCTGTGGCGTGATCACCACATCCGTGGGTGGGGAGTCTCCCAGAAGTCAGCGCCTCTTCCAGAGATGGACGTTCCCGATCGAGGGCTGGGTGCCGCGTGGCGGATCGGACGCTCGACTCAGGGCAAATCGGGGACGAAACGCTGGACCCGCCGACCCCGTGTCTCACCTACGTACACATTGCCCTCGTCGTCCAGAACCAGGCTGTGAGCGGAGAGGACCTGCCCACCCTGTCGGCCGTAGGAGGCGAAGCTCCCGACGACCTCCAGGTCCGATCTCCTCAGAATCCAGATCGTGTTGTTCGAGCCGTCGTTGACGAAGACCCATCGCTGATCGGGGTCTTTGGATAGGGCGACCCCGTAGCCAGTGCCCAGGTCGCGTGTCTCCGGTGAGACGAACGCCTCGCGCACGAACGTTCCATCTCTCTCGAAGACCTGGATCCGGTTCGCGCGACGGTCGGACACATAGATGAGACCGTCCCTGGACAGATCGATACCATGGACGGGGCCCACGAACTGGTCCGGCGGTTCACCCTCGGGATCGAACTCGAGCTGAACGTCCTCAGGAGGGTTGCCGTAGGCGCCCCAGTGCCGCCGGTAGGCTCCGGTCTCGGCATCGAACACGATCACGCGTTTGTTCGTGTATCCATCCGCGACGAAGAGCTCGTTGGTATCGGGATCGACGACGAGTCCGGCAGGGCGACCCAAGCGTTGTGGGTCGTTGCTCCCGCCGGTCACCCACTTCTCTCCGATCGTAAGGACGTGGTCGCCAGATCGGGTGAACTTGTAGATCACATGGGCCTCGTCCAGCGTGAGCCAGACGAAGTCGGCATGATCCACGTAGACCGTATGCTCACGGCGACCCCACTCCCCGTATCCCGGACCGTCGGTGGCCTCCCACAGAGTCTCTCCGGTCGAGGCCACCGGGTTCCCTTGACCTGCCGGCGTCCCGGGCTCCGCGAAAAAGGACGTCAACTCCGGCCAGGCCTGTACGACTCCGCCCTGCGCGTCGAATTCGATCACGGGCGGGGCGGGTCGGCAGCACTCGGCCGCTCCATCCACCGCTCCCAGCTCGCGTCCGCTCACCGTCCAGGGCCGATGGATCACCCAGATGTGTCCCTGGCCGTCGACCCCGATTCCGCCCACCTCTCCGAGAATCCACTGATTCGGCATGGGTACGGCGGGCCATGTCGGATCGTAGCGGTAACGCGGTACCTCGTCCGTCGGTACCGTCGTCTCGGTGGAGCCGTTGGTCGCGACCGTGGCGGGCTCACTGCGGCAAGCTGCGATGAGTGTCCCGATGGCGAAGCACAATGCAGCCCGCGAAATCGCCGCATGGATCGTCATCATCTGCTCTGTGTTGTGGTTTCCATTCGTCGGGCGAAGTCGCGCTGGTTCAACGAAGAGGTGGGCCGAGCTGGCTTTTCGCAACGGTCGGGGATAAAGCCGCGGGTAATGCTTGCTGGCTCCGAATGGGGTCGGCATCTTGGCGGACACCCAACCCAAGGAGGCGTTCAATGGCCCTGTACCTGTTTCAGTGCTCGTACACCCCCGAAGCCTGGGCTGCGCAGATCAAGGACCCCAAGGATCGGGTGAAGGCGGTCGAGCCCGTGTTGAAGAGCTTCGGAGGGCGGTTCATCGGAGCCTGGCTCGCATTCGGCGAATTCGACGTGGTCGCGATCTGTGAGGCGCCCGACCACATCAGTCAGTCCGCTTTCTCGATGGCCGCATACTCCACCGGGCACCTCTCTTCCGTGAAGACGACGCCTCTCATGACGGTCGCGGACGGAATCGAAGCGATGCACAAGGCGGGGAGCGTGCGCTATCCCGCACCCGGCACCGAGTAGTTATCGGGCCATCCGCGCCCGTGCCGTAACGTGTCCGATCCCGTGCGGAGCACAGCCCCTCTGGGCGTCCAGGACCGATCCAGGCTTCTGACCCGGCCGGTCGTCTCCTGGGCGTTCTATGATCTGGCCAACACGATCTTCTCCATGAACATCGTGTCGTACTTCCTGGGGATCTGGGTCGTGACCGAGATGGGTCAGACGGACACGCTCTGGGCTCGGGCGACGAGCATCTCGATGCTGGCGATGCTCGTCACGGCTCCCGTGCTCGGCGCGATCTCGGATCAGGCCGGAAGACGTCTCGGGCTGCTCCTGTTGAGTACGCTGGCCTGCGTCACCCTCACCTTCTTCCTCGGCATCCCCGGGGTGATGGGGACGGTCGTACTCTTCGTTTTCGCCAACTACTTCTTCCAGGCCGGGCTGGTCTTCTACGATGCGCTGCTTCCCGTCGTGAGCACGCCGGAGAATCGCGGTCGGGTGAGTGGGTTCGGTGTCGGACTGGGGTACGTCGGCTCGTTCATCGGGCTCGGTGTGGGGTTCGTTCTGCAGAGTGCGTACGGCTATCCGGCCGTCTTCAAGGCGACCGCGCTGATGTTTGCGGTCTTTGCCATCCCGATCTTCGTGTTCGTAAAGGAGCCACGACGGCCCAGCCGGCTTCGGGTGGGGCACGTGCTGCGGGACGCCACCCGACAGATGCTGGCCACGGCGAAGAAGGTGAGGGAGTACCGTGGGTTGGGGCGGTTTCTGATCGGTCGGGCGTTCTACACCGATGCTGCGAACACGCTCATCCTCTTCATGGGCATCTATGCCGTCGAGACCATGGGGTTCGCGGACGCTGAAAGGAATGTGCTCTTTCTGAGCGCGGTAGGAGCTGCCGTCGTGGGTGGGATGCTCTGGGGCCCCGTCGTGGATCGGCTCGGGCCGAAGCGAACCCTCAACTGGGTCCTGCTGTTCTGGAGTGTCACTCTGGTGTCGGGTGGGCTGATTCCGATTCTGGGACTTCCGAGCGTGTTGTTCTGGGGCGTCGCCCCGCTCGCCGGGATTTCCCTCGGAGGCACGTGGTCGGCCGATCGGCCCCTCATGCTGATTCTGTCACCCCCCGCGAAGATCGGCGAGTTCTACGGTCTCTATGCCATGGTGGGCCGATTCGCGGCCGTCCTCGGCCCGCTGCTCTGGGCCTTCGTCGCGGAGGATCTGGGACTCGGACGACCCGTCTCGGTGCTCACGCTCGCGCTCATGGTCCTGATCGCGTTCCTGGTGCTGCGGCCCGTGGATGACGCACCCAGGCAGTGGTCTCCGGAGGAGCTCGGCGCCGAGGGGGCCTGAGCGCGCTCATTCCTCCAGCGGTATGTTCGCGGCCGCCGCGGGGTCCAGCGCCGTCTCGAGAGGCAGCAGCCCGTGCTCGTGGAGGAGAAAGGCCACCACGGCCGCGTACTCGTCGTCGGTCAGAACCCCGTTCATCCCATAGGGCATCGCGAGCCGAGTGTAGTCGAGGAGTGCCCCCGCCGATCGGTAGGAGGCCAGTGCGGAAGGAGAGATCCGGGTGCCGATGCCTCCTTCGGAGTGGCACTCGCGGCAGTAGACCTCCCAGACCTGCGCGCCGGCGGCGTGCTGCTCGTCGGCGGACAGCTCCGATCCGCAGCTCACGAGCGCTGCCGGTACGAGGAGGACAGCTGCGAGCGCGAGAGGCGCGAGAGGGGACTTTGTCACATCGGCAAGCGCCGCTAGGCGACTTCGACCGGGTGGGGCAGGGGGATGTTCAGCAGATACCCCGATTCGTTGAACGGCACTTCGTCGGGCTGGGTGTTGCCGGAGGCGTCTATGGCCCGCGTACGAATGACGTGAGAGCCGGCCGCCGCTTCCCAGTCGAACTCGAACCGCCTCCATGCGTGCTCGATCGGAGGGGACACGAGGCGTGCCTCGTTCCACTGTGTTTCGTCATCCAAGCGCCACTCCACTCGCGAGATGACCGCGTGGGGCGAATGAGCGAAGCCGCGCAGGACCGTCGGACCGGCCTCGATACGAGCGGGCCAGTCCAGCGCGAGAGCGCTCTTGATCGTCTGGGTCGTGATCGGGCCTCCCTCCGCAGGCGCGTACTGTTCGGGCGGCCACTCGGCCCCGATGAGCACGTACGAACTGGTGTTGGTGCGGACCCAGATGTTCTCGGAGGAGACCTCGATTCGGTCCAGCCACTTGATGCTATTGCTGGCGACCCAACCGGGGACCACGGACCGGACCGGATAACCGTGGTCGGGTGGGAGGTCTTCCCCGTTCATCTCATACGCGAGTAGCGTATCGGGGTGCATCGCCTTTTCCAGAGGGAGGGGACGGCTGAACGCGACGTCGTCCGCACCCGCGAGCAACACGTCCACCGCGTTCGACTCCACGCCAGCGCGAGTCAGCACCTCGCCGAGGGGCACGCCGGTCCATTCTGCGCAGCCGATCGCACCGGTGCCCCAGGGCCCCCCGCTCGCGGTCTGACCCAACAATCTCCCGAAGAAGCTCCGCCAGTTTCCTGCGCACTCCAGGTAGGCCACCACCGATCGGCTGGGCATGCTCTTGAGCTCGGCGAGCGAGAGCTCGATCGGCTCGGGCACCGCATTTCCCTCGATACGCAGTCGGTACGCCGACGCGTCGATGCGAGGAGTCGGAGCGTGGTTTCGCACGAAGAAGAGATCGTTGGGTGTCAGGAGTCCTTCGAGGCTGGCCAGCGGAGTCTCGAGATTCGTGGGATGCTGGACGAAGGGCGTCGGGTCTTTGACCCAAGGACGCTCGCCCTGTGCTACGGACGGGTTCGGGGCTTCGGCTCCCGAATTCTGCTCGCCCCCCTCGCCCACTGCGTCACAGGCGCTCAGCACTGCGGCGACTCCACCCGATGCCAGCAGCTGCACGAACCGCCGACGGCTCAGACCGTGACTGCGGCTGAACCTCCACAGCTCCTCCAGGCTGCGGGATTCGTGGCCCGGACGGGAGGACGCCGGCCTACGCCCCGAAGAAGCCGTGCTCACTGGCTTCGCGGCCTACGCAGCTGCTCGAGACTCATCTCGTTCGCCTGATCGATGATGCTCAGGAACGCGCGCGTCGCTCGCTCCATCCCTTCGGCGGGCACCAGCTCCGGCGTGTCCAGCGTCGTGTGGTAGATGACGTGGTCGATGATGTGGAACCCGGGCGCCTGACGGGTGAGCTTCGGATTCGGATCCATCACGGTGTAGATGGAGACGCCGAAGTCCCGCAACGTGGACGTGATGACGTCGAGGAATTCGGGGCTCCCCATCGCGTTCCAGCGAAACGCACCCATGGTATTCGAGGTCATCAGATCGTCGTTGTACCAGTAGAGCTGAGTCTGGGAAGGATGCTCCAGAGTAAGGGCCATCGCCACATTGTCCCAATCGTACGTCCGCTCCCAGGCGCGGAGCCCGATTTCACCGTGGTGATGGTCGGGGAACAGAAGGAAGACGAGGGTCCTCGGCCGTTCGGCACGAGGAAGCGCGGAGTAATGGCGTGCGATCTCCAGCGCGCTCGCCATTCCACTCGCGTTGTCCATCGAAGCTTGGAAGAACCCGTCGGTGTGGGCCGCGATGACGATCTCCTCCTCCGAAGCGCCCGGGAGCCTCGCGAACACGTTCGCCGTCTCCACCCCCCTACGGATCTCGATCTCCAGTCGCAGCGCGATCTCGACCCTCTCTCCGGTGCCGAGTCGGTCGCGTAGTGCGAAGCCTTCGTCCTGGCTCACCGTCACGACGGGTATCCCGTAGTCGGCAGACGGCGCACCCAGCGGATTGAAGTGCCCGTTCCCGGGAACCGCCATGACGTTCACGATGAGTGCGGCTCCCAACTCGGACGCGCGGGTGTTGGCGTCGAAGATGCCGGCGCGGTCACTCGCCGAGTGACTCCGGCCTCCCGGGACGAAGGTGCTGTAGATGACCACCGCTTTCCCCTCCACGTCTCTCCCCAAGAAATCGGCTTCTGCGCCGACCCCGACCCAGACCGCTTCGGCCCGGATTCCACCCGCCGGCGCCGCGGCCGTTTCTCCGGCGGGGAACACCGTCTGCAGCTCGACCGAGCCACCCGGCCAGGAGTAGGAGGCTTCCCAGAAGGTCGGATGCCAGTCCTCGGGAAGGGTGTGGGGGACCCGCTCCGTCTCCAGCCCCAGTCGCTCGAACTCGCGGATCATGAGGTCCATGGTTCGAGTGTCGTAGACCGTGCCGGGAAGGCGGCCCCAGTACCGATTACCGTCCGCCTGGCTCTGGAGGGAGATATCGGAGATTCGACGGACCCACTCCTTCATCCGCTCCCCATCGACCCCGGCATACTCCGCCTGATTCGGCTGCAGCGGCCAGTCCGGATAGTCGGCGTCGGGAATGAAGAGCACGTCGCCATCACGAGGAAGCCCGAGCCCATACGTCTGCTCCACTTCCGGTCCCGTCGCCTGCGCGATCGCGGGGGCGGCGGTCGCGAGCATCGCCGCTGCAACGACCACGGCCTGTGCAAGGCGCGCGGTGGTGGACCCAACGGTGCCTCGAGCTCGCGCCCGGTCGACTTGCGTTCTACGATCAGCCACTTTTTCCGCTCCGTCCGAATCGTTCATTCGAATCCTACGCGAGGGTACCGAGCCCATCCAGCACGGTAGTCCGGACCGCAAGGCCGGGCAAGCGTGGCTCGAGTTTGATTACCGTCGCAAGAAGGAGTACCGTAACGTCCAATCGGGCAGATACTTCGACTCACGGCTGGGAGCACGGATGAACGGGAAGATGAAGGGCCTCAGTTGCGGGCTGATTGCCTTCGGGTTGGCGGCACTACAAGCCTGCGGTGGAGGCGACCCGGACACTACAGGCGGTCAGCAGGGGTCCCAAGACGAGGTGCCCGTCTTCGAGGTGGACCCGGATTGGCCCACGATCCCGGACCAGTGGGTGCTGGGTGTGGTCGCCAGCGTCGCCGTCGACGACCAGGATCACGTGTGGGTCCTGCAGCGACCCGGATCCTTGGGACCGGAGGAGGCGCCCCGGGCCGCACCGCCGGTGCTCGAGTTCGACCCCGAAGGCAATTTCGTACAGGCGTGGGGGGGACCCAGCCTCGACTATCCGTGGCCCGAATCGGAGCACGGAATCTTCGTCGACTTCAACGGCTATGTATGGGTGGGTGGCAACGGTCCAGAAGACCAGATCCTCAAGTTCACGCGGGACGGTCAGCTCGTCCTGCAGATCGGGCAGCCGGGGGAGAGCCGCGGGAACCTCGACACCGAGAACCTAGGACGACCCGCGGACGTGTGGGTGCACCCCCCGACGAACGAGGCGTTCGTCG
>JAHEKL010000129.1 GCA_024638345.1 Gammaproteobacteria bacterium
TCTACTTCCCGCAATGGTCAGGGTGGTGTGGTTCCCCGCGACCCGAGAGGCGACCATCATCAACGCCTCCGAGAGGACGGGATTCACTTTCCCGGGCATGATGGAGCTCCCTGGCTGGACAGCCGGCAGCTTGATCTCGGCGATGCCCGACGTGGGCCCGGACGCCAACCAGCGAATGTCGTCCGCGATCTTGATCAGGCTGACCGCTACGGTGTTCAGAGCTCCGTGGGCACTCACGAGCGCGTCCCTCGCGCCCTGTGCTTCGAAGTGATCCTCGGCCTCGTGAAACTCGAGACCGGTCCATTCCGAGATCTTCGCGATCGTACGAGAGGCGAAGTCCACATGTGTGTTGATTCCGGTTCCCGTCGCCGTGCCCCCCAAGGCCAGCTCCGCCAATTGCTGCGAGCCGGCCCTGATCCGCTCGATGCCCTTTTCCACCTGTTTCGCGTATCCCCCGAACTCCTGTCCAAGACGAACGGGAGTGGCGTCCATCAAATGCGTGCGGCCGGACTTCACGAGACCGTCGAACACGCGGGACTTCTCGGACAGTGACTCGTGCAGCGACTCGAGGGCAGGAATCAGGTCTCTCTCCAGAGTCACGCGGGCGGCAATGTGGATCGCGCTCGGAATGACGTCGTTCGACGACTGCCCGAAATTCACGTGGTCGTTCGGGTGAACCGCGGAGGTGTTCAGAAAACGCGTGGCGAGACGCGAAACCACCTCGTTCGTATTCATATTCGTGGAGGTGCCCGAGCCAGTCTGGTAGATGTCGACCGGGAACTCGGCGTCCCACTTTCCTTCGGCCACCTCGCTCGCGGCCCGAGCGATCGCGTCGGCGATCTCCGCTTCGAGGTTCCCTAGCTCACGGTTCGTCAGGGCAGCGGCCTGCTTCAGCATCCCGAGCGCCTGGATCATTCGCCGACCGAACCGCTGACCACTGATCGGGAAGTTCTCGACCGCACGCTGCGTTTGGGCGCCGTAGAGCGCGCTCTCCGGCACGCGGACCTCACCGAGGGAATCCTTTTCGATTCGGAACTCCTGTGACATGAATCCTCCTCTACTTCTTCGGCGGTTGGGACGGACGGATCTCGATCCGGCTGGGCAGGGCGCGAGATGGGAACACGAGCAGATCGAGCACGGTCTTGGCGATGTCCTCCGGCGCCAGCCTCCAGGAGTCCTCCGGATCGGGCCCCTCTCCGAAGAAGTGGGTGTTCACACTGCCTGGCATGATGCACGTGACGCGCACGCCTTCGTGACGAAGGTCCAGCATCATGGCCTCGCTCATTCCCAGCAGCCCAAACTTGGTCGCGTTGTACGCCACCCCTCCCGAGAACGCGTTGCGGCCTGCCAACGACCCGATGTTGATGATCAACCCACCGCCGCCCGCGATCAGATGGGGGACGGCGGCCTTGGAGCAGTAGAAGACCCCGTCCAGATTCGTGGCGAGCTGCAGATCCCAGTCCTTCCGCTCCATCTCCTGAATCGTAGCAAAACGGCCCAAGCCGGCGTTGTTCACGAGAACGTCGAGTCGTCCGAAGCGGGAGACGGCTTCCTCGATGAGGGCTTCACACTCCTCGTGGCTACGTACGTCGCAGACGAATCCCACCGCCTCTCCCGGCCCCCCCTTTGCGATCTCGGTGGCTACCCTGTGGACGTCGGAGCTCGTCCGACTGGAGACGATGACCCTGCTCCCCCTGGACACGAGGGATTCGCAGATCGCTCGACCGATCCCCTTGGTCGCGCCGGTCACCACCGCCACAGTCTCGTCGAGACCTCTCACACGTACTCTCCTACGGATCAACTTCGCGAAGGTCACCTGCCACCCCTGTTCCCGGGGCTCGAGCTGAATTAGGATCGGCCGGGTCGGGAGGATACAGTACCGCGCTCCCACCCCCGCGTTTCGTCTCTCTGGCACATCGCATGAAGCAACCCGAAGAACCGCGCGTGGCCCTCGTGACCGGAGGCGCCATTCGGGTGGGACGAGCGTTGACCCTCGGCTTGGCCGCGGCCGGCTACGACGTCGCGATCAACTACCACTCGTCGGACGCCGAGGCACGCACCGCTGCGCGGCGCGTCGAGGAGTTGGGCAGAAACGCGATCGTCCTTCCTGGCGACGTTTCTGACGCGGGGGACGTGGACCGAATCGCCGCAGAGGTCGAGGACCGCTGGGGCAGGCTCGACCTTCTCATCAACAACGCCTCACTCTTCCAGAGTAAGCCCCTGCTCGAGATCGGCGAGGGAGAGTGGGACCGGGTCATGGCGGTGAACCTGAAGGGCCCCTTCCTGATGGTGAAGGCCACCGCCGACCTCCTCATCCGTGCCGAGGGGCAGGTGGTGAACCTCGTCGATCTATCCGCTTTCCAGCCGTGGGTCGAGCACCCCCATCACTCGGTGTCCAAGGCCGCACTGCTTCAGCTGACGCGAATCATGGCACGAGCTCTCGCACCGAGGGTCCGAGTCAACGCCATTGCTCCAGGGGCGGTCCTGCTGCCCGACGACTATGACGAGGCCAAGCGTGAGCGCTCCCGCGCCAAGGCCGTCCTGGGTAAGCTGGGAACACCCGACGATGTAGTCCGAACGGTGCTCTTTCTCGAGCGATCCCCGTTCATCACCGGCGAAGTTATCGTGGTCGACGGAGGTCGCCTACTGGGCTTCTGATCGGCGGTTCGACCAGTCCGTTCACGTGCAGACGGCTTCGCAGGTCTAGACTTCTCCCGCCACGGGCTCGGCGGGGATCGAAGTCGCAGGAGCGGCGTCGGAGTCATGCGCTAGCCAGCGCTCCGCCTCGAGGGCAGCCATGCACCCGGTTCCGGCCGCCGTCACGGCCTGTCGATAGTAGGAGTCCATCACATCACCCGCTGCGAAGATACCTTCGACGCTCGTCTGTGTGCGCCACGGGGTAGGCGTGATCAGATACCCGTCTTCGCCAAGGTCCAGTTGACCCTCCAGGAAAGCGGTGTTGGGAGTGTGTCCGATCGCGACGAACAGGCCTCCGACCTCGAGCTCCCTCTCCTGACCGGTCTCGGTGTCCGCGAGGCGGATTCCGGTGATGAAGTCGTCGCCTATGACTTCAGTGACCACGGTGTTCCATGCGACGCGAATCTTCTCGTTCGCCAAAGCCCGCTCTGCGAGAATCGGCGAGGCGCGAAACTGATCTCGTCTGTGGATCAGCACGACCTCACGGGCGAACTTGGTCAGATAGATGGCCTCCTCCATCGCGCTGTCACCGCCGCCCACGACCGCCAGCACCCGATCGCGGAAAGCGGGAAGCGCACCGTCACATACCGCACAAGCGGAGACTCCTCCACCCGTCTGCGCGAGACGCTGCTCGTTCTCGAGCCCCAGCCAATTGGCACGGGCGCCAGTGGCCACGATCACCGCGTTTGCGCGAAGCTCGTCGCCCGCCGACGAACGGAGGACGAACGGCCGCGCACCGGTCTCCACTTCCACGATGTCCTCGGTGACGATCCGCGTTTCGAATCGCTCGGCTTGAGCCCTCATCTCGAGCATCAGCGTCTGTCCGTCGACTCCGTCCCGGAACCCCGGGTAGTTCTCGACTTCGGTCGTGAACATGAGCTGGCCACCAGGGACCATCTCACGCGACGGTTGGCCTTCGAACACAAGTGGATCCAGCCTCGCACGAGCCGCGTAGATCGCCGCCGTCCAGGCGGCTGGGCCCGAACCGATGATCACGACCTGCTCGATTCCTTTGTCTCTCATCCTCCAGCTCCCACCAAGCTCATTTGCCCTTGAAGATCTTCATGCTAGTCGAGTGCCCGGGATTGACCCGAGCGGACGGATCCACCCGATGGACCGCGTTGTTGACGGCGATCGCCGCCTCCGCGAACCCGGACGCGATCAGGTCCAGCTTCCCCGCGTATTCGACGATATCGCCGGCGGCGTAGACCCCCGGCAGATTGGTCTCCATCAGCTGATTGACAATGATGCGGTTCTTCTTGAGCTCGATCCCCCATTCCTGGATCGGCCCGAGGTCCGGTTTGAATCCGAGGAAGGTCAGCACCGCATCGAAGTCCATCGTCACGCGATCTTCCGTTCGATTGTCGTACAGGACCGCGGACTCGACCTTCCCGTTCCCTCGGATTTCGGCGACTTCGTGGAACAGCCTCAGCTCGACTTCTCCCGCCTCCTCCGCTTGGAGGAGGCGCTGTACCGAAACCTCATGCGCACGGAAGTTGTCCCTTCGGTGAGCCACAACCAGGTGCTCGGTCTTGTCCTTCAGGATCAGGGCCCAGTCGAGCGCAGAGTCGCCGCCTCCAACCACCAGGACCTTCTTGCCCCTGTACAACTCGGGATCCTTGACCGAGTAATGCACGCCTCGCCCCAGGAGTTCCTCGTATCCGGGCACCTCGAGCCTCTGTGGCTCGAATGCGCCCTTGCCACCCGCGACCACCAGAGTCTTGGTTCGGTACCTGCCTCCGGCACACTCCAGGATGAGGTCGTCCCCCTCGGCCACGATGGTCCGGACCTCCTCGTCCAGCACGACCTCCGGTTCGAACTGCATGGCCTGTTCGATGAGGTCCCGCGCCAGGTCCTTGGCGAGGATCTTGGGGAAGCCACCCACGTCGAAGATGTACTTCTCGGGGTACAGCGCGGTCAGCTGACCTCCGAGCTCGGGTAGCGAATCGACGATCCGACTCGTCATTCCCCGCATGCCGGCGTAGAAGGCGGCAAAGAGTCCCGTGGGTCCCCCGCCCACAATCGTGATGTCTCTCGTGCCCTGTGTCTCGTCCGTCATCTCGGTGCTATCCCCTCAATCGCGGCCCCAGGGGGCCACGGGCGTCTCATGCCTCTCGCTTTCGGTTACCCCAGAGGGGTTCGTTACGATATACCCGAACGATCCCGGGTAGAACCCCGCCGATCCTCTCGCGGAATCGACTGGGAGTGTCGGTCCAGATCGGGTGCCGGGGAGATCAGCTGCCCGAACCCGCCTGTCCTTCCGCGAACGCGGCGGACGCACGGTAGGTCTGGACCCCGCGAACAGCCAGGAGCTTGACGCCAGCCGCCACCGGGACGGCGATCAAGAGACCGACAAACCCGAAGAAGAAGCCGCCCAGCGCGATCGCCAGAATGATCCAGACCGGATGAAGACCGGTCGAGTCACCCAGGACTCTGGGGCTGATCAGGGTGCCTTCGAGTGCCTGCACGACACCGAACACGACGGCGACCTTGAGCAGAGAGGCCCAGACGGCACCCGTAGTCAGCGCGATGGCCACTGCCGGCAGCAGACTGAGTAGGAGTCCCAGATACGGCACGATGCCGAGGACCGCGACCAGTACTCCCAGGAGAAATGCGTAGGGGAACTGTGCGATCCAGAGCCCCAGCGCCGTCAGTGAGCCGACCAGCAGGGCGACCGTGATCTGTCCCCTCAGATAGGCCGATAGGAGCCCGTCGTATTCCTGGAGAAACCGACGAATACCCGCGCGACCGGGTGGGATCAGGCCGTCCAGTCTACTGCCCAGGCGACGGTAGTCCCTCATCAGGTAGAAGGCCAGAACGGGCGTCAGGACCAGGTAACCGATGATTGAGAGGAGCGACCCGATCCCCCTACCGAGGCCCAGCACCCCCTCCCAGGTCCCTTGAAGTAGGACCGCACTTCTCTCCTCCAGGAACTGGACCAAGTCGGCCTCGTCCAACCCTCGAATTCGGGCGACCCATTCGCTCCCCTCCACACCGGGAAACCTCAGCCTCCCAAGCGCGCCCTCCAGGGCCGTGAGGGCTGCCGCGACCCTCTCGAGCAGGTCGGGAGCGCGCTGAACGAAGGCATTCAGCTCGGTGAGCACGGCTGGAATGCCCCAGACGAGGCCTCCGGTGAACCCGGCGATCAGCGGAAGCGCGAGTGCAACTATCGCCAGAGACCGACTCCGGCGATGGTCTCCGCCGGCGTCGAGCCGCGAGAACGCAGACAGTCTCGAAGTCCGGTCCACCAGGGGGTTGAGCACGTAGGCCGCGACCAAGGCGAGGACGAAGGGGGCGACCAGAAACCCGAGCTCGGCGAGAACCCAAAAGAGCGTCAGGCCCCCGGCGGATCCGAGAAGGGGCCAGAAGACGGACGTCCGTCGGAGAGGAACCGCCACGATCACGATCACCAGGAAAAGCAGGCCCGGATTCAGGATCCCCCTGAGCGAGTAGAGCAGGAAACCGAACGCCAGGATCGCTGCGCCGCCGCCCATCCACTCCCCCAGGGTGGGCCCGGGTCGTCCGCTCTGGTCGTGGCCGGACGTGTCGGACAACTCAGGCACCGGATCCGGTCACATCTCCCGTCGAGAACGACCCGTCCAGCCGATCGGCCCCTCGATGCAGGATGACCCTCGCGTTGTCGTATGCGATCGTGCGGAGGGCCTCGTCGACCGGAAGCCACCGGCACTCCGTGATGCCCTCCGATACCTCGGGTCGGGCTTCGCTACGAGGCGAACGCATCAGATAGAAGCGGCAGAACTTATGGACGAGGCTGCCCTCACGCCTAAAGGTCCAATCGATCTCGCCCAGATCCGGCCCGAGCGTCAGGTCGTCCAGGCCGGTCTCCTCCTGCACCTCGCGAAGGGCGGCCTCCTCCAAGCCCTCGCCCTCCTCCAGGTGGCCTTTGGGAAGGCCCCAGCGGCGATACGGGTCGCGAATCAGAAGCACGTGGGGGGACCCACCGAGTATTCGAAACACGACCCCGCCGGCGCTCCGTTCTACGGTGCGCGCCGCGCCTTCCGACGCTTCGATACCGCTGCGCACCGGTCTGGGCCCCCCTGATTTCGAACCGGCCGACCGGGGTTCCCCGGACTCCCGGGCAGAGTCAGAAGATCGAGAGTCGGACATATCGATTTGGGTTCTCGCGGATGTCCTCGAGAAGCGCGCTGAGCTCCGCGAGCGTGCTCTCGAGCTCCGCGGCCATGGTGGTATCTCCCAGCAGTCGCCCAAGCGTGCCTTCGCCCGACTCGACGGCCTCGAGCACGGTGTTGACCCTGCGGAAGGTGGAGTCGATACGCGCCGCCATTTGGCGAAACTCATCGTTCGTTCCACCGAGCTCGGCCGAGAGGTCCCTGAGGTTGCCCGAGACGACGGAAAGATTCCCGAGCGTGGAATCCATCTCGGCCTCTTCGATGAGGCTCCCCACCTGCGCGATGGTCGTGCGGACCTGCTCTGCCGCCGACCTAATGTCTCCCGTCGCGGCCTGAACCCCGTCGGTGACCTCGGTAAAGGAGGCCGCCTGCTGTTGCACGAGATCGGACAGGCCGGTTGTGACGTTCTCGATGTTGCCGATCAGTGACGCGATGTTCCGGGCCGTCTGATCCGAAAAGGCGATCCCGAAGCGCTCGCTCAGGATCGCGAGGTTCTCGGAAATCCGATCCGCGGTGACCGTGAGCTCGGAGATGTCCGGCAGCGAGTGCCCCGGCAGGGTATTCGGGTCCGGCGGAGTCGGATACTCGACATACGAGAACGTATCTCGCGAGTGGATTTCCGCCTCCCAGTCACCGAATAGGGACTCAAGAGACAGGATAATCACCGCGTCCGGAGGCATTCTCACGGGCTCGGTCAGATTCAGACGGACACGAACCAGCTCGCCACTCGGCTCGACACGAATCTCGCCGACCCGGCTG
>JAHEKL010000130.1:0-4516 GCA_024638345.1 Gammaproteobacteria bacterium
GCTCCATTCCTTGCTCCCGTCTATCAGAAAGGACCGGAGTCCGAATACCGCCCTTCTAGAGGAGTGTGAGGAAGTCGCCTCGTCCCCTCGAAAAATGTAGTGGCGCCGCCCAGGAGGGGAGTCCGTCGAGTTGTCCGTCGAAGAACACGAGGATATCCTGACCAAAGAGCGAGCTCGAGACCCGGCCGTCTGGTCGTATGGCCGCGACCGGGGTGGGAGCTTTCGCCGGTTGGACCTCATCCCTCCGTTTCCGAGGAGACGTTAGATGGCGCGATCGAGTGTAATCGGGCTCTGTGTCGGTGCCGCTCTGGTCGGAGTGCTCGTTCTCGACGCGGGCCAGGCATCCGCACAGCTCCAGGATCAGACCCAGGTCAGGCCGACGAACGACCTGCCCAATCCCTACGACCGCGTCCATCCGTGGGGTGAGCTACCGACTGGCCCCTATGACCCTGGCGCGTACGATGCGCGGACGTCGTTCATCGGGGCCGACGAGGGCCCGGACGGGAATCTCTACTTCCTGAGCCGTTGCATGCAGAACTCCTGCACCGGACGGAGTGAGCCACCCGTCTTGAAGATGGATCCCTCGGGGCGGCTGCTGAACAGCTGGGGCTCGGGGATGATGGACTTTCCACACGGCTTCGACGTGGACCACGAGGGTAACGTCTGGGCAGCGGATCAGCGGGGTCACCAGGTGCTCAAGTGGGATCCCGACGGCGAGCTCCTCATGACGATCGGGCGCAAGGGCACGCCGGGGGACCCCCCGCTTCTTTCCGAGCCGACCGGAGTCGCCGTGGCCCCGAACGGCGACGTCTTCATCACGGAGGGTCACAGCTTCGCTCAAGGGGTCAACCGGGTGTCCAAGTACGCGAGGGATGGGTCGTTCATCAAATCCTGGGGTCAGACCGGCTCGGGGATCGGGGAGTTCAACGTGCCCCATACCGTGGCGATCGACTCGCAGGGACGAGTGTTCATCGGCGACCGGGCGAACAATCGGATCCAGATCTTCGACCAGGAGGGCAACTTCTTGGACGTGTGGTATCAGTTCGGCCGCCCCAGCGGAATCGCGATCGGTGCCGATGACCGGATCTACGTAGCCGATTCGGAGTCTTTCGGGACCGACAACCCCGGCTGGAAAAAGGGGATCCGTGTCGGGAGCGCTCGGGACGGGTCTGTCCAGTACCTGATCGAGGACCTGGAATCGACGGCAGTCGAGCACAGCGGTGCCGAGGGCGTCGGGGTCGACTCGCAGGGGAATGTGTACGGGGCCGTCGTTCGCCGGAGAATGCTCGAGAAGCACGTGCCCAACTAATGAGCGCCGATCAGGAGAACTCGATGACACACCCAGCAAGATGTCTCGCGGTGTCCATTCTGGCGCTTCTATCCGCCCTATCGGGGACGGAGGCGCTTGCGCAGCAGGCCAGCCCGGTCCACACGCACGTGGGTCACGTGGCGACGGGCTTCGGTGGGACTCCGGATGGTAGGGGACTGGCCGCGACCGCGTCTGCCGAAACCGGGATCGCGGTGCTACACGCGAACTTCACGGCAGGAGACCTGAGCGACCTCGGCGCGATGCGCCGGCACGCCGGTCACGTGCTCTATCTCCTGGATCCTTCGACGGCAAGCTCGGGTCCGGGCGTGGGGTTCGGCCTGATTCCCGCGGTCGAAGGTGTGTCGCGACACATCGGTTTGGCTGCGGAGTCGCCCGGCGCGTCCGAGAACGTCCGCACGCATGCGCAGCACGTGGCTACGATCAGCGAAACGATCACCGAGACCGCCGCCCGAGCGGCCGATGTGGCTCGTCGCCTGGAAGCCGCGCCGTCCATACGGAGGGCCGCCCCGCTGGTAGCGGAGCTACGTCTCCTGATGTACCAAATCGCGGAGGGCCGCGACCTGGACGGTGACGGGAACCTCTCCCTCGCAGGTGAGGCGGGTGTCCAGCAGCTCGAAGCGCACCTCTACCTGCTGCTGGAGGGTGAAGCGCTTCCGCGGGAGCTCCGCTGAGCTGAGCCTTAGGGCACGCTGAGTGCCACGAGCCGGCCGGGGATCTGCAAGATGATTCGCTGGCGCCCCTCGTGCATGTACGACATCATTCCGTACATCCCGAGGCCAGGGACCTCCAGGCTTCCCAGACGAGCTCCGGTCGCCTTGTCGATCGCGAACAGGTAGGTGGTCTCCCCATCGTCCCCGATCGCCGTATGCAGGAGCATGTCCGGGGCCACCATCAGAGCCGAATGGTTCAGGTTCCCGGTCGGGGGAATGTCCAGACCTCGTAGGGCGGGATGGTCCTGGATGAAGCGAGGCGTGCCACCGTTCGGAATCCACCAGAGATGCTCCCCGGTGTTCAGGTCGATGGCCGTGATTCGGCTGTAAGGCGGCTTTTCCAGGGGAAGCCCTTGCGGTCCCGGGACCCCACCGGGCGTACCCAATCCCACGGCGTAATCCGCGACGGTGGTGCCCGTCGGTCGCTCGAGGAGCTCATCTCGCTCCACTCCCGGGACCACGGTGCGCCAGCCGCAATTCGTGCGTGAGATCGTGTAGATGATTCCGGTCAGTGGGTCCGCCGCGGGAGGCCCGGTGATGTTCGTACCACCCAGCTCGCCCGGACACCAGATCGAGCCGCGAAGCCCATCGGCATTCCCGACGTGCAGCGGAGGATTGTAGATCGGGCCGAGCCGGTACTCCGACACGATCTCCAACGCCTGCTCTCGCAGTTCGGGCGTAAAGTCGATGAGGTCGTCGGCGGATAGACCATGCAGGTCGTAGGGCGCGGGCTTCGTCGGAAACGGCTGCGTCGGCGAGAGCCGTTCGCCGGGGACCTCCGACGCAGGTACTGCACGCTCTTCGATCGGCCAAATCGGTTCGCCGGTCTCCCGGTTGAACGAGTAGAGCATGGCCTGCTTGGTGGCCTGAAAGACCGCCGGGATCCTTTCCCCGTCCACCGTGACATCCATGAGGAGGGGAGCTGTAGGTGTGTCGTTGTTCCAGACGTCGTGGTGAACCATCTGGAAATGCCAGAGCCTCTCCCCGGTCTCGACGTCGAGCGCGATCAGGCTGGCACTGAACAGGTTGTCGCCGGGCTGAAATCCGCCGTAGAAATCGATCGTCGCGGCGTTCGTCGGCACATAGACGATGCCGCGCTCCGGGTCGGCCGAAAGGGGAGCCCATGACGACACGTCACCCGAATAGGTCCAGGCATCGTTCTCCCAGGTGTCGTGTCCGAACTCTCCCGGCCGGGGAATCACGTGGAACTTCCACTTGTGCTCTCCGGTCCGGGCGTCGTAAGCCAGGATGTCTCCGGGGACGTTCTCCTGTCGGGTCTGGTTGTATCCCTGTTCCGCGGAATTCCCGACGATCACCGTTCCATTCACAACGATCGGGGGGGAGGAGTTGGTGATGTATCCGAGCTCCAGCGGGATGCCGCGGTACGGGTCGTAAGGCTCATCCCACTCCAGCCAGGGGCCCCAGTCGGCGATCAGATCGGGGATGAGATCCACGACTCCGGTTGTGGCGAATCCTTCGAGGGGGACCGGGGTGCCCCAGTCCTCGAGGGGCTTTCCCGTCTCTGCATCGAGGGCGTGCAGAAAGAAGGCCGGGGTCACGATGTAGACCACGCCCCTCCCGTCCACCTCGGCGTAGGCCACTCCCTTGCCCCAGGGTGCGCGCATCGAGTATTCCCAACGGAAGGTGTTCGGCTCACGGAAGCTCCAGACGATCTCACCCGTCGTGGGGTCGAGCGCCACGACGTGACGGCGGGGACCGGCGACGGTGAAGAGCTTCCCGTTCGCGTAGACCGGGGTCGAGCGAGGCGGGGTCGTACCGAAGCTGGTGTCACTCCAGATCCATTCGATCTCGAGCTGGTCGAAGTTCGACGCGTCGATCTGATTCAGCGGTGTCGAACGCGTGTGCCCGGCGTCGCCACCGATGTAGCGCCAGGAGCCGAGCTCACCGGGACGGTCGTTCACGTGCTGCGAAGTGGCTGGCAGAGCCGTCAGCCCGAGCCAGAGACCCCCTACCGCTCCCAGAAGCGCCGCCCTCCAATGAGACCGGGTTACGGCTCGCGGGTCGCAGGACAGCCCGGGTGTCCCGTCCTTCGTGGGTGCGTCAATGAAGGATGTGGCGTCCATGAGATGACCCCCTGGCGAAGATCGGACATCCTGCCTCTGCGCACGATACGTGACGGAAGCACCGCCTGCCAATGTGGGGTTTCAGGCTACCGAGTCGCGGACGTACTCCGCTTCCTCGGCGAGCCTACTCCTGATCCAGTCGGCCAGCTCAGTGATCTCGTCCGCCGTCGGAATCACGCGCTTGGGAAGGAAGTAGGCTCGCGTACGGCTGTAGTGGACCAGGAAGAAATCGGGGGTCTCACGGACCCTTGGGACACCCGACCATTTGAGCTCTGCATCGACGGTCCGCATATGGATGCGCAGCCCCGAGTCCACGAAGTGGTAGGCGATCGGGTGGCGGGTGTTCGGGTCGGTCCGCCCGACCTGGTAGGCCTGCAGCCAGCCGGTCAGAC
>JAHEKL010000130.1:4526-7600 GCA_024638345.1 Gammaproteobacteria bacterium
CTCCACTCGCCGGAGGTACGCATTGCCCGAAACCAGAATATTGTAGGACCGCCTGTATCCCGAGTCACTCCGGGACGCAAAGGGCCGCCGGGGAGGAGCGTGACCGATTCGGTCAGCCAGGGGTCTCCGAGGATTCTGCCGGGAAGGCGAATAGCGATTTCGGGTTGAGCGCGCCTCGCCGGACCAGGGATTCCACGACCGGCTGAAACTGTCGAAAGGTCTCGTCGTCCAGACCCGGCGGCCGGATACCGGTCCCCAGGAAGAATCGGAGTCCCCCGAGGGCGCCCACGAAGCGATCACGGGCATTCGCTGGAGCGGGATTCGTCGGTCGGTCCCGGTTGGCGCGACTGATCGCCGCGTCCACCGACTTGAGGACGTCCTGGAGCGCGCGGTCGGCAACTGTACGGACGAACGCGTCCACCTCGTAGGGCCTCGTATCCGTCGACATCCGGTCCCGACCCGGACCGATCGGGCTCGAAAAGGCGCCCCTCACCTCTACTCGACGATCCGTAGGATCTTCAGGAAAGAGCCGGTGTTTCCCCATGAGCCCGCTGGAATCCCGCCGGAGTAGTACATGAAATTCACGACCACCCGCGTGTTCGAGCCATTTCCGGTCACGTCATTGACGAAGACGCCGGCGATGTTCGAAATCTCCAGAGGCTTTCGTCCGAGGGCCGGGGGATCGCGTGGGTCGTAGAACGGGATGGGCCGAATTCGCGAGCTTTTCGTGACGCAGTCCGTCGAGGACGGCGCAGTGGGGCAGCCCGAGCCTCCATTGGCGGCGTGGTTCCAGATCAGGTCTTCGGAGTCGATCAGCTCCTCGAACGCCTGTCGGATGGGGCCCGGCTGTGCCCCCGGCTCCGTGTCTACGACGTCGCCGATGAAGTAGGTGTTGTCGGTGAACCCGTCGACGCATCCCAGAATGCCCTCTCTGAGCACGTTGGCGCCCTGGCCTCCGGGTTGTGCGAAGGGGTGCCACCAACTGGGCTGCGGCGCCAGCGACGGGTCCCCAGCATAGATCTGGATCTCGGTACCCCAGTCCGCGATGGGATCGTACCCGGTCGCTCCCGTGCTCGCCTCATCCCAGGGGATGTAGAAGTCGTCCGGGTCGTCACCGAAGCCGTCGCTCTCCTGTGGCCAGACCAGGCCCGGACCTTCGCTCCATCGGTCTGGGATCATCAGTGGAAGGACGCAGGGCACACCGTCGGCGGGCCAGAGCTGTGCCGCAGCGCCGGCTCCGATGTCGACCGCGTCGATCCCCATCGCCCGCGCGAAGATGGTGGAGACCGGGGTTCCCCGCGTAGCGCTTCTTTGGACTCGTACCCTCACCTTCTGCGAGTCCACGATCACATCGATGTCTTCGTCCGGGAGCACGTCGGGGGTCAGTCCCCGTACCCTGTTGCTCTCGCTGAAGGACTCGGCCTCCGACCGGGCAGCGACATCGTTCGAGGGAGCAGTCATGAACATGCTGGCGCCCGCATGAGCCCCCGCCTCGGCTGCCCGCTGCGCCTCGCTTCGTGCGACGTACCAGATCCCGAGATCGATGGCCAAAGCTGCGATCCCGAGGAACACCGTCACTCCGAGGGCGGTGAGGTACAGGATGGACCCACGACGATTTGCGATCCTTTCGGACCCACTGTCTGACCGATGCACTCCTCACCTCCTCATGAAGTGATCGGCCCCAGCCTCTCCTTCCTCCCAACCCACGACTCGCCAAAAGCGAGTCGCCCCCACGTCCCCGAGCGGTGGAGCCGGAAGCTCTCCCGAGGAGTTCGGGCCGGGTACACCGCGGCCTCGTGGCGAATGGAGGGCGTGCGCTCAGCCAGCCAGTCCGCCGGAAGGGCACGCGGGGCTGATGAAGAAGACGAGCCCCAGCCCGACCGAACTCCCTGTGCCGGAGTCGCTGGCGGCTCGGCGGACATCACACGGCTGGTGTGGAAGTCCCGTGGCTCTGCGTCGGCGTCTTTCGACACCTTTGCTCTGAGCAGCGACAACACCCGCCAGGTACTGCATTTTTCGTGCCTTTGACGGGCGGACGCACCTAGCTTCATGTGTCGCTTGCAGGTAGGACGAAATGGAGCCGACCCCCCGGAGCAGGGATCTCGGCAACAGGTTCCGAAGAGTCGCGGTCTGTGCCGAAAAGAGATCCGGCCCCGAGTGCCTCCGATCTGTACCTCGGAGGCGGGAAAGAATCCGGGTCGGCAAATGTGACATTCCAATGCACCGGGCTTTGGGCAAATCGCGGAATCCCCCGGCATTCACTAGCGAACCTTTCGTCCTGCCGCCCTTCTCCTCGCCGGGCACCGCTCTTGCACGCACTCAGATCCCGTTCCATCGAAGCTCATACGTGGTCTGGAGGAGTGATCGTGGCTCACATGTGTTTGGAGCGAGAGGCCGTTCGTTCGAGGAATGCCGGATGGGTCACATTGGTCGCGGCGGCGCTGCTGACCCTTGGTGGCTGTGAAAGCTCGACCGGACCAGCCGGACCCGGGACCGTCACGGTTTCCTTCGGAGCGATCACTCAATCTCCATCTCCCATTGCAGTCGCTCCGGCCACCGTCGCCCTCGAGGATGGTTCGGGGCGAGTGATCGACATCGAGTCGGCTCAGATCGTCATCGCAGAGATCGAGCTGGAGAAGGAGGACGACGTCGAGAGTTGCGAGGATACCTCTGATGACGACGACTGCGAGGAGATCGAAGCAGGTCCGGAGCTGATCGACCTACCTCTGGAGGGCGATGTGATCACGTCCTACTCCTCGTCCGCTATCGCTGGGACGTTCGAAGAGCTGGAGCTCGAGTTCGGTAGCCCGGAAGAAGATAGCCCGGGCTACGCCGACTTCGTGGCCGAAAATCCGGGATGGCCCGTCGAAGCAAGCGTCCGAGTCGTAGGCAGGTTCGACTCGGCCGATGGGGAGGGACCCCAAGACTTCGACGTATTCATCGACGCCGAGGCGGAAATCGAGATGGAGTTCGATCCCCCTCTCGTCGTGGATCCAGAGACCGATCCGGACCCTCTGAACATCACCGTCAACATCGCCGTCGCGCAGTGGTTTCTAGATGAGAGCGGGCTCCTG
>JAHEKL010000131.1 GCA_024638345.1 Gammaproteobacteria bacterium
GTGGAGAGCAAGGTCGGATCATCGACCGGAACGAGCGATCCACTAGGAACCCGCTCGTGATCGCGCTGCTCGAAGTACTCGAGGAATCGCCGTCGGATCTCGGATGCCTTCATGGGGCCGGACGTGCCGAACGGCACTCAAGGGGAGGCGCTGCCGAGAGCCCGATCCTACGATGCGGGTACACTCAGGAGCGCTGTGCGGAATCGTGGAGGAGTATAACCCGGCCTCTGGAAAGACCTCAACCGAGCAAGCGCTTCCCGTCCACACCTCCCGAGGACGATCGGGGCCGTCCATCGGAGAGGAACGTCGAATCGGGGAGCCCCGCGGCTAGTTGGCCAGGCTTTCCGCGGGCTCGGGCTCGGCAATCTCCTCGACTTCTTCGACAGAACCAGACTTCATGCCGAGGGCTTCTCTCAGTCGAGTGTCGATCTCGTCCATCACGTCCGGGTTCTCGATCAGAAACTGACGAGCGTTCTCCTTCCCCTGACCCAGCCTAAGGTCTCCGTAGGAATACCATGCGCCAGACTTCTGCACCAAGTCCAGCTCGGACCCGAGGTCGATCAGGAGAGCCGAGTGCGAGATCCCCTCGTTGTACATGATGTCGAACTCCGCCTGCTTGAAGGGCGGAGCACACTTGTTCTTGACGACCTTCACGCGGGTCCGATTCCCCACCAGATCCTGACCATCCTTGATGGCTCCGATTCTCCGGATATCCAGCCGCAGAGACGCATAGAACTTGAGGGCTCGCCCCCCCGAAGTCGTCTCCGGGTTCCCGAACATCACGCCGACCTTCTCCCGGATTTGATTCGTGAAGATGACCGAGGTGTGCGAGCGGTTGACCGCTCCTGTCAGCTTCCGAAGCGCCTGGCTCATCAATCTCGCCTGAAGACCGACATGGGTGTCTCCCATCTCGCCCTCGATCTCGGCCCTTGGCACCAGAGCCGCCACCGAATCGATCACCACGACGTCCACTGCGTTGGATCGGATGAGGACCTCTGCGATCTCGAGCGCCTGCTCACCCGTATCCGGTTGAGACACCAGCAGGTTGTCTACGTCCACCCCCAGCTTCTTCGCGTACTGGATGTCGAGGGCGTGCTCGGCGTCGATGAACGCCGCTACGCCCCCTTTCTTCTGAGCGTTCGCAATGACGTGGAGACAAAGCGTCGTCTTACCGGACGACTCCGGTCCGTAGACCTCGGCGATCCGACCACGTGGAATCCCTCCGATGCCGATGGCGGCGTCGAGGTTGATCGCTCCGGTGGAAATCGCCTCGATCTGAACGCGCGCGCCGTCCACTCCCATGCGCATGATGGCGCCCTTACCATACGACCGCTCGATCTGAGTCAGGGCGGTCGCGAGGTCCTTCTTCTTCTGGTCGCTCAACTCCACACTGGCCATCGACATGTCTCTCCCCGTCGGGCGTGCCCACCGCCCCATCCGTGGGCCGGTGCGCGGGCCGCCCCGCTCTTGTGTGCGGATCGTCTCCAACAAGCTCTATTCGTAGGGTCAACGACCGTTCTGACCCGAAGCTACCAAACCCGAAGATAAAGCGAAAGGGCTTCGATCCGAAGGACCTCAATCTTACGCCCTGAAGAGGGTCATCGAAATGCCTCCGCTGGACTGATCGGGCCCTCGAGAGGAACCTCCGACGGCGGGATCGGGTTGGGGTGGTGCGCGCAGGGGCTGGACGAATTCATCCACGACAACAACACGAGTCACCCATGGCCGTGACGGAATACGATCTGATCGCCATCGGCGGGGGGACCGCCGGGCTCGTCTCGGCCTCGGGCGCGGCCTATCTGGGCGCCAGGGTGGCCCTGGTCGAACGGGCGGCTCTCGGGGGCGACTGTCTCTGGACGGGCTGCGTCCCCTCGAAGGCCTTGTTGGCCTCGGCGGGCGCCGCACAACGGATTCGCACGGGGAGTGAGCTGGGCCTCCCTCCACTCGAAGTCCATCCATGCTTCCGACAGGTCATGGAGCGAGTACGGGCCGCTCGCGCCAAGGTGGCCGTGCACGACGAACCGGAGCGAATCCGGGCTCGTGGAATCGATGTCCACTTCGGCTCCGCGCGATTCACCGGTCCGGGTGAGCTCGACGTGGAAGGTGTGGGGACGCTCCGCTCGAAGCGGATCGTGATCGCCACAGGTGCCCGGCCCGCCCTACCTCCGGTGGAGGGCCTGAAGGACTCCGGATACTTGACCCACGAGGTGGCCTTCGACCAGGACGAGCTCCCGCCGACCGTCTTGATCCTCGGTGCGGGCCCGATCGGACTCGAGTTCGCCCAGATGTATGGTCGTTTGGGCGCGCAGGTCACGGTTCTGGAGATGCTTCCCGAGATCCTACCCAAGGAAGACCCCGAAGCGGCCGCCGTCACCCGCGGATCCCTCGAGTCGGAGGGGATCACGTTCGTTCTCGGGGCGAAAGCCAGCCAAGTCGAGTTCGAGGGGGACACGCGCATCGTACGAACACACGACGGTCGACGGTTCACTGCCGGCCTCCTCTTCGTGGCCACGGGCCGCAGGCCCAATACCGAGGGGCTCGAGCTGGACCGAGCGGGTGTCGAGGCCACCGATGGAGACCCACGGGTGGACGAAAGGCTCAGGACCTCCGCGAGAGGTGTATGGGCGGCCGGGGACGTGACCGGAGGACCCCAGTTTACGCACGCCGCGGACGCGATGGCGCGGACGGTCGTGAGAAACGCTCTTCTCCCCCTCTCCTCGAAGGTCGACCTCACGAATGTCCCACGCGTCACCTACACCGATCCGGAAGTCGCCCACGTCGGCCAATCCCACCAGGAGGCGCAAGAAGGAGGCGGCGCCACGTACCGTTACGAGTTCTCGGACCTCGATCGTGCAATCGCCGACGGATCGACCACCGGCTTCACCAAGATCTCGGCAGATGGCAAAGGCCGCATCCTGGGTGCGACGATCGTCGCAAAGGGCGGAGGGGAGCTGCTCATGCCTCTGGTGCTCGCCCGAAAACACGGACTCTCCCTGGCCGACATCTCCGGAACGATCTTCCCCTATCCTACCATGGTCGAGGGCGTGAAACGCACGGCCGACGCGTATCAGCGGACCCGCTTGGAGGGACCCGCAGGCGAGATCCTTCGCAAGGTCGTGCGATGGCTGGCATGAGTCGGACACACGCGACGATTCGCCTGGTGTTCCTGGTGCTCCTGCTCGTGGGAGGATTCCTGATTCTGCGACTGACCCCCGCCGGGGATCTGCTCTCGCGACAGGGAGCCCTCGACGTCATCGCGTATCTGCGGGCCTCCACCTGGGCTCCGATCCTGTTCGTGATCCTCTACACCGTGGCCGTAGCGCTCGCTCTTCCAGGAACGATCCTCACCCTGACCGGCGGTGCCGTCTTCGGGTTCTGGGGGGGCGTGCTCTTCAACTCCATCGGCGCGAATCTCGGCGCGAACCTGGCGTTCCTCCTCTCTCGTGTGCTCGGGCGCGACGGAATCCGACGGTTGCTTCGCGGGGAGAACATCCAGAAGCACATGGACCGACTCGACGAGGTTGCGGAGAAACACGGGTTCAAGGGACTTCTGGTGCTCAGGTTGATACCCGCCGTACCCTTCAATGCCCTGAACTACGGGCCCGGCCTCACCGCCATGAGTTGGAAAGCCTACGCCGGTGCCACGGTCGTCGGAATCCTACCGGGGACCGCCGTGTACACCCTGTTTGCGGACGCCCTGCTTCAGGGATCGCAGGAAGCCTCTCGCGAAGCGTACCTTCGGGCCCTCTTGGCCGGAGTCCTGCTGGCCGCGCTCACACTCATCCCGGTCTTGCTCAAGAAGATGAAGATCTCACTGCCCGGAGCCACGGGCGCGCTGGTGCTCGGGGCGGTCCTTTGGACGCCGGCATCGCTCGCCGCGCAGGAGGTTCCCGATCACGCGGCCTTCACGCGGATCCTCGAGCAGGTCGTCGAATCGCCTCTGGTCGACTACGCGGGTCTCGCCGAGACTCGCAGCGACCTCGATCGGTACATCGCGTCCCTGGGGAACACGGATCCCTCCGCCCTGGAGCGAGCGCCCAGGGAAGAGCGGCTCGCTTTCTGGATCAACGCATACAACGCTTGCATGCTGAAGATCGTGATCGACCACTATCCCATCCGCTCGAGGGGCATGGGTCTGATCGGCCGAATCCGGAACCAGCTCGCGGGCCGTCCCGCCAACTCGGTGTGGCAGATCCGCGACGTGTTCACCACGGAGCACTGCACGGTCGCCGGAGAGCCCCGCTCGCAGGACGAGATCGAACACGAGATCATCCGCCCCACATTCGGCGATCCACGGATCCACTTCGCCGTCAACTGCGCTGCGAGAAGCTGTCCGGTTCTGTGGCCCGAGGCGTACGAGGCGGACCGGATCGACGACCAGCTCGATGGCGCGGTGGAGAGCTTCATCGACACACCCTCCCAGTTCACCCTGGAGCGCGGGGAGCCGGCCACCCTCCATCTGAACCGGGTGATGGATTGGTATCAGGATGACTTCGGCGGTATTCCGGGCCTGAGGGACTTCTTCGCGAAGTACCTGGAGCCCGAGCAGGCGCGGATCGTTCGGTCCGAGGACACGCAGATCAGCTTCTACGACTACGACTGGACCCTGAACGACGTGTCGCAGTGACCGGAGTCCGGGCGCCCGCGGCGCCCCCACGACTGGGGGTGGTCATCCCGACCCTCGACGAGGAGGACGCCCTTCCGCACCTGCTCGCGGATCTACACCTGCTCGACCTTCGCCTGGACATCGTGGTGTCCGACGGCGGCTCCGAGGACGGTACCCTGGACATCGCGCGACGAGGGGGAGCGCGCACGGTCGCCGGCGCGAGGGGGCGAGCCACCCAGATGAACTTGGGAGCACGCATGCTCCAGACGCCCTGGATGCTGTTTCTCCACGCTGACTCCCGTCTTCCGCAAGAGACGCGAACCGCTCTCGAGAGTTGGCTTGAATCCCCCCCGCCCTGCCAAGCTGCGCACTTCGGATTCAGTCTCGACGAGAGGGGGCTCTGGTGGACTCTGATCGAGCGAGGACAGAGGATCCGCGAGCGGCTCACCGGGCTCACCTACGGCGACCAGGGACTGCTGCTATCGCGAGCAGTCTATCGGGAGCTGGACGGGATCCCGGAGATCCCGATCATGGAAGATGTCGAGGTCGTCCGACGTCTGAGACGAAACGGTGGCTTGGACCGGATCGACGCTCCGCTGGTCACGAGCGCGCGGCGATACCAGAAGGAGGGACCGCTCAGGGCATGGTTGAGAAACGCGAGCCTCATCTCGCTCTACCTGGTGGGCGTCTCCCCCGGAACGCTTTCTCGCTGGTACCGGCCGCACGGCGGAGTCTGAACGCAACTCAGAGGGTGATCGGATGACATCCGGATCACGGACGCGGGTGCTCGTCGTCTTCGTAAAAGCGCCCGTTCCGGGGCGGGTCAAGACCCGCCTGGCCGAGGGGCTCGGCCATACCGCCGCGGCGAAGGTGTACCGTCGTCTGGGCAAGCGCGTCGTGCGACAGCTCGAGGGTGGCGAATACCGAGTCGTCATCTACTACGATCCGCCGGATTCCGAGCTGAGCATCCGGCAGTGGCTGGGCGAGTCACCGCGGCTCGAATACCTTCCTCAACCGGAGGGAGACCTCGGAAGACGCCTGCAACACGCCTTCGACTGGGGGTTCGAGCGAGGTGACCTGGTCTGCGTCGTGGGCACGGATATCCCAGAGCTCGATCGGAATCTCGTCGAAGCTGCCTTCTCCGTGCTGGAAGGTCCTGGAGAGCATGCTGCGGTCATCGGACCTGCGCTGGATGGGGGATACTACCTGCTGGCCCTCAGCAGGCCCGTGCCCGAGCTGTTCAGCGCCATGCCCTGGAGCACCGATCAGGTCCTGGAGGAGACCATGAGACGCGCCCAGACCCTGGGCCTCCGGGTTCGATCACTAACACCTCTCGCCGATGTCGATCGTGCGGAAGATCTGGCTCCAGATCTCAGGGAGCGCTGGCTCGGCGCGAACGCTGCCGGAGCGGACGAACCGGCCGGAGAGCTCGACCCCGATCGATGAGCACGTCCCACTGGAGCAAGCCGCGACAGAGAGTCCGCCTGCTGTCCGTTCAGACGGACACCACACCCGATTCCAGATGCCGGGTCGAGGTCGAGCTGGAGTGGGTCGGGGGCACCCGTGTCCAGGGGTCCGCGAACGGGAATGCCACGCGAGAGGGCGCTCTCATCGCCGCTTCGCTCGCGGCCATCGAAGCCATCACAGACGTCGCAGGGGACCGGCTCAGGATTGAATTCCGAGGAGCGAAGGCGGTCCGTGCGTTCGATGCGCTCGTGGCGATCGTAGCACTTCGAGCCGAGGCACGAGGGCGCCGCTACGATCTCTTGGGTTGCTGTGCGGCGCCCGACGATGAAGTGGCCCGCGGAGGGGTGTTGGCCGTTCTGGATGCTACCAATCGCGTCCTGGAGCGCTACGCCGACCTAGAAGAACCTCCGAGCCGCCAGGAAGCCTAGTGGAGCCTTTCCTCCACCCGGCGCAAGCGACGGACGATCGAGACGATCCAGCCCAGTATCAGGATCCACGCCGCCGCGTAGGCGATGAACACGTGCCAGAAGTGGCGCATCTCGCGCGTGCCCGTCTCCACCTGTGCGGCCAGGATCTCTGGGCCGATGAGCAGCCCCAAGCAAGCCAACGCCAGGAAGGCCCAGCATCGGGTCCACGCGGCGGGGGACGGTCGTCTCTCCGACATCAGGAGACCAACCCTTGGACCGAGGTCTCGGACGCCCGACTGGACTCCATGCGCGCTTCGAGTCGAGCGGTGCCGTACCGCAGCAGAAAGAGCGAGAAGAAAACGAGCGTCCATGCTAGGAGCGCGGTCATCAGGGTGCCGAGCATGTCGCCGGGAAGCTGAGGGCCGTCGGTTCTCGCAACGACGGGCTCGGGGTGCAGCGACCTGAACCACAGCACGCTGACGTGGATCAGGGGGATGTTCAGCGCGCCTATGATCCCCACGACCGCGGAGTACTTCTTTCCCTGCTCGGGATTGTCGGTGGCGTTACGAACCATGAAGTACCCGACGAAGATGAAGAAGAGCAGGAGCGTCAGGGTCAGACGGGGCTCCCAGGTCCACCACGTACCCCAGGACAGTCTGGCCCACAGAGGTCCGGTGATCAGCACGATCGCCGTAAACACGAGCCCGCCTTCAGCGGCAGACTTGGCGACCTGATCCAGACGATCGTCTCCTATCCAGAGATACACCGCGCCGCAAAGCGCCACGATGCCGAAGGCCAGAAAGGCCACCCAGGCCGAGGGCACGTGGATATAGAAGATTCGCTGGACGATGCCGAGCGTGGCCTCGGTCGAAACCCAGAAGAACACCATCCAATGGAAGAGGAGAGTGAGTCCGATGCCGAGCACTCCGAGCGCCAGAGCCCCCCAGCGGATCGCCTTCAGTGACATCAATCCTCCACGATGAAACGAAACAGCCCGACCCCGGCAGCCAACGCCAATAGGGTAAAGGCTCCGAGCAGCCTCAAATTGCCATAGACCCCGGCGGCAGGAAAGCCCGCCAGCAGGGTCGTGGTGGACGATACC
>JAHEKL010000132.1 GCA_024638345.1 Gammaproteobacteria bacterium
CGGACGATGCGGCACCGGGAAGCCGCCCCTAGCGACTCCACATTCTCCTCCAAGAGCTTCAGGGCTCCATGGCTGCGCTCCACGAAGACCGCCTCTCTGGCACCTCGCGAGAGCGCCTCGAGACCCAACGCGCCCGAGCCTGCGAAGAGGTCCAACACGCGCGCCTCGACAACCCGCGACCCGACCGCGCCCAGCCATGCCTCTCGAATCCGGTCGGTGGTGGGCCGAACGGACCGACCCCGGGGTGCCTTGATCCGGCGCCCGCGCCACTGGCCCGCGATGATCCTCATCCCTCCGTGCTGCCACCCGTCGGTCGCAGATCCAATAGGCGCGCTTGCAGGGTTCGCCGTCCACGGTACTCATTCTCCCGCAGCTGAAACAGCGCGTCGATCCGCTGGCGGTAGAGGGAGGCCGGCGGAACGCGCTCCGCCAGGCCGAACCCGATAGCCTCGAGGACGGTCGTTCCGTCGCCCAGACGAAGCTTGAGGTGGTTCTGGCCTACGACCTTCGGGGGCCCGACCACCTCGAGCCCCCGAGCCCAGAAGACCGGTCTCGGGTTGCCGATCCCGAACGGGCCGACATGTCGGAGCAGCCGGTGCAGGTCGTCGTTTGCCTCGGCGAGCGCGAGCTCCCGATCCCCCCCGACACGGGGCGTCGGAACCCGGCCCTGGAGCTGATCTCGGACATTCGCGTTGAACGACTCGCGGAACGCTGGGATACGATCGCGCTCGATCTCGAGACCCGCGGCCTGAGCGTGTCCCCCGAACCGGCCCAGATGGCTGCTTCCGGTCTCGATCGCCTGGAGAAGATGAACCCCTGGGATCGAACGGGCGCTGCCCCGACCTCGGTCCCCCTCCATCGCGACGAGCACCACCGGTCGGTGGATCCGCTCGACGAGTCTGGAGGCCACGATCCCGATGACCCCGGGGTGCCAGGAGTCTCCCGACAGGACGACCCCGAAGTCGCGGGTGGCATCGAACTCACCGGCCAGTCGCTCGAGGGCCTCGTCCAGCGTCGCCCTGTCCTCCTCCCTTCGCACCCGATTGGTCTGCTCCAGCTCGTCCGCGAGCCCTCTCGCTTCCTCGGGGTCCGCCGTCAGCAGAAGTCGAAGGGCGAGATCTGCGTCGCCCATGCGTCCCACCGCGTTGATCCGAGGTCCCAGCACGAAGCCCACCTGGCCCGCATCCAGGGCGGACCGACTCTCCACGCCCGCGACGCGCATCAAGGCTCGGAGACCCGGCTTGGTGGTATACGCCAGGTAGCGGAGCCCGAAGCGGACGAGCACTCGGTTCTCACCGGTGAGCGGGACGAGATCGGCCACCGTCGCCAGGGCCACGAGATCGAGATGCGGCCAGAGCTCGTCCATGGGCACCCCGCGGGCTGTGCCCAGCGCCTGACAGAGCTTGAAGACTACGCCGGTTCCGCACAGCTGTGGGAAGGGGTAGGTGGAGTCCGGCCGGTTCGGATTCACGACCGCGAGAGCCCGCGGGAGCTCACTCGTCGGCACGTGATGGTCCGTCACGATCACGTCCAATCCGCTCTCGACCGCCTGCTCGATCGCAGCGTGCGCGACCACTCCCGAATCGCAGGTGACGATCAGCGACGCCTCGGCCTCAACGGCCGCGCGAATCCCCGCTGGCCCCAGATCGTAGCCGTCCCTCAGACGGTGTGGGACGAATGGGACGGCTTTCGCCCCCAGGCGGCGGAGCCACAGGGTGAGTAGGGCCGCCGCACACACGCCGTCGACATCGTAGTCGCCATGAACCAGGATCGTCTCATCGCCCTGGATGGCGGCGAGGATCCGCTCGACGGCCCTTTCCAGATCCTTCATGTCCTCCGCAGGATGAAGGTCCTCGAGCTGGGGGCGGAGAAAGCGCTTCGCGAGCTCTGGATCGGTGACGTCGCGGACGGCGAGGATGCCGCAGACCGCGGGAGGGAGAGACAGCTCCCGAGTCAGCCGACGGACGACTTCGGGGTCAGGGGGGTTGGGAAGCCTCCACTCGGGTGGAGGTAGTGGAGGAAGGATTGCGGCCTTCGCGGGGGGCTGCGTCACTCCTGCTGAACCTCCTCCTTCCCTGCGTCCTCGCCCATGACGGTGTCATCGACTTCACCCGCGTCCTCGCCATCGAACTCGGCCTCTTCATCCCCCGCTTCTTCGCCGATGCTCGCCGAGGGCAGCTCCACGGGCTTCTCGAGATCGTGGTCCAACACCGGTTCGGGCTCCGTAGTGAGAATGACCCCGCAGTTCTCGCAGCGGATCAGACTCTGACTGCGCCGAATCTCGTTCTGGAGCTGGAGTGGGATCAGACCGAAGCAGTGACCACAGGCACCGTCTTCGAGCAGCGGGGCCACGATCACGGGGCGGCCGGACTCGTGAAAGGCATCGTAGACGCGGCGTTGGGCTTCTCCAACGTGCTCGAGGATATCCTTTCGACGCTGCCGGAAGTCCTCCATCAGACGGGAATACTTGCGGCGTTCCTCGTGAAGCGCCTCCTGCTGCGGTACGACGAGCGAACGGGCTTCCTTCGTCGCCGCTTCGAGCTCCTCGACGGCCATCTCGGACCGACGAATCTGATCGAGTATCTGGAGCGCCTCTTGCTCGTCCCCCTCGATCGCGCGCCGAATGATGTCGAGCTCGGCCTGGACCGCGGCCTCCTCCCGCAGGTTGGACACGCGGTTCAGCCGCTGGTCCATCCGCTCCGCGCGGGCTCGCTTGTCGTCCGCCGACCGCTCCAAGCTACGGGCGTCTGCGTTCATCTGTGACAGGCGCTCGGTCAGCTGAGTCAGCTCGGACTCGAGCGCGAGCGCTGGCTCCTCGACCTCGGCCAACCGCTCGTCGAAGATCGCGAGCGCCTGCTTGATCTCGCGAATCCTCTCATCCAGCTTCTGGACCTCCCTCAGGGAGCCCATGGTCGTGTTGGTCATCAACTCATCCGTTGTTTGCATTGATTCGGTGCTCTCCTTCTCGGATTCCCACTTGTCGCTCGTTCCGAACGACGTTCCAACGTCCTCGCCGACTCTTCCGCAGCTCGTCCAACCGCTCCAGCACCTCACGCTTGTCCTCGTCCGAGGTGGCCAGGCGCAGATCTCGCTCCAACGCGTCCTGCTGCTCCTGAAGCGGCCTGTCCTCCATGTAGGACAGGCAGTCCGTGAAAGCCTGCTGCGGGTGCTGAATGTCCTGCGGATCCCCGAGGAGTCCCTCCAATGCGGCATGGGCCTCGGGCGCCAGTTCCAATACCGGGACTTCGAGATCAGGATTCTCCATCAGCGCCTCGAAGATGGCCCGATAGACCGGGTCACGGAACTCCCCGGGACCGATTCGCTCGAGCGCGCGATCCAGCCAGCTGCGGGAGCGGAGCAGGATCAGCAGTAGCTGACGCTCCGCGCCGACGGAGGAGACGTCCATCCGCATCCGGCGATCCGATCGGCCGGCCGGCGGCCGTGCGCCCGCCTCCGTCGCCGTGAATCGACCCATCGTGACACGTTTGCGTTCGAGCTCGGACTCGAGCGTCTCACGGCGCACGCCGGTGCGCTCCGCTACTCTCGAGACATAGATGTCTCTGAGCGTCGGATCCTTCGTCGACCGCAGGGTCGGCAACAGCTTGTCCACCGCCACGCGAACACGGTCGATCGAGTCGAAATAGCCCTTCTCGTCCAGGAGCTGGAGCTTGCGGTCCAACACGTCCACGGCTGCGTCGAGATACGCCTTCAGGCCGTCTCTGCCTTCTGCCCGCACCACGGTGTCCGGATCCTCACCGGAAGGGAATGTCACTACCGCGGGCTGGACTCCGTGCGCCAACAGTGCATCCGCGGCTCTGAAGGTCGCACGTAGCCCCGCCTCGTCCGAGTCGAAGAGCAGGCTGGCCTTCTTCGCATATCGCGAGATGAGGCGAGCCTGCTCATCCGTCATCGCGGTCCCTAGGGTGGCCACGGCATGCGTGACGTCCGCCGCAGCGAGGGCCACGACGTCCATGTATCCCTCCACGACCAGGGCACAGCCTTCTCGGCGAATCGAGTTACGATTCCAGCCCAGGGCGTAGAGGACCTCGCCCTTCCGATAGATGGACGATTCGGGAGAGTTGAGGTACTTGGGCCGCCCCTTCCCGCCGCTGTCCAGCACGCGCCCACCGAAGCCGACCACACGACCGGTGACCGACTCGATCGGGAAGATCAGCCTTCCTCGGAATCGATCATACGGTTCGGGACGACGCTCCGAGGTGGTCAGCAGACCCACCTCCACCAGCAGGGCCTCCTCGAACCCGTGGGCGGACGCCGCGTCCTTCAGCGCCTGCCACTCGTCCGGGGCCCAGCCGAGCCCGAAGCGTTCCGCGGTCTCCGGGTCGATCCCGCGCCGTTCGACGTAGTCTCTAGCCCGCCCTCCTTCTTTCGGGTCCAGGAGCCTGCTCCTGAACCAGCTCTGAGCGAAGGCGTTGGCCTCGAAGTGCGTCCGGTACGGGTCCTCTCGGTCACCTTCGGCGGTGACCTCGCGAACCTCGACTCCGAATCGCTCTCCCAGCGACCGAATCGCATCCTGGAAGTCCATCCCCGTTCTCTTCATCACGAACGTGAAGATGTCTCCCGACTCTCCACAGCCGAAGCATTTGTAGAAGCCCTTGTCGGGCACGACATAGAATGACGGAGTGCGGTCATCGTGGAATGGGCACTTCCCCTTCCAGTCCTTCCCGGAGCGCTTGAGCTGGACGCTCTCGCCGATGAGGGCCACCAGATCGGCCCGGTTCCGAACCTCCTCTACGGTCTCGTCCGGAATCATCTCGAACTCCCGTGGATCATCGCAGCACCGCCACGGTCACACCCGCTCCCCCTTCCCCGTGGCGACCGGGCCGAAACTCGCCTATACGAGGGTCCGTCTCCAGGATCTCTCGCACACGTGCCTTCACGGCGCCGGTTCCCAGACCGTGTATGATCCGGATCTCGGAGAGACCTTGGACGATCGCTCCGTCCAGAGCGCGCTCGAGATGGAGTTCCACTTCGTCCACACGGAGACCGCGCAGGTCGACCTCGTCAGGGACCTCGGGGCCTTGGTCGGTCCACTCCTGCCGCGTCGGCCGCTCCTTCGGCTGCTCCGGCGCGTCGGTGACGGGTTCGATCTCCTCCCGGGGAACCTGCAGCTTGACCCCGCCGACCTCCAGGGTGACGCGGTCTTCTCTCGTCTCGCGAACCACGCCGACGGTTCCGCTCTCCAGGAGTCGAGCCCGGTCTCCGGACGCTACGGGCCGAAGGTCGCGCCGCCTCGACGACGACCGTCGCCGGGGCGAGAGCTCCTGTTGCTTCCGGGCGGCCTCTTCGATTCGGCGGCGAGCACGGGTCGCGACCTCCGAGACGCCCTCTCTCTCGACCCCCTCCAGCTCTCCTATCGCGGCCTCGACCTCCTGTCGGGCCTCCAGGAGGAGGTGGCGGGCCCGGTCACGAGCACTCGCCTCGAGGGTTCGCTCACGCTCCCCGAGTCGAGCCACGCGCGTCTCCGCCTCCTCGAGCTGCGCTTTCGCTTCGGCCTCGGCCACACGGGCGGTCTCGAGCGCGTCCTCGAGCTCTCGCTCCCGGGTCTCGAGGTCCTGGAGGAGCGCCTCGAGCCGCAGCTCCTTCGAGTCGACGTAGGCTTCAGCCCTATCGAGAAGGTGGTCCGGGAACCCCAATCGTCGGGCGATCGCAAGGCCGAAGCTTCGGCCGGGACGTCCCTTCTGGAGCTGGTAGGTCGGGGCAAGCTGGTGCGCATCGAACAGAAGTGAGGCATTCACAATGCCGCTCCCCTCCGAGTCCAGCTGCTTGAGCGCACCCAGATGAGAGGTCACGAACGCCACCGCACCACTCTCGACCAGCGCTTCGAGGATCACACGAGCCAAGGCGGCCCCTTCCGTCGGATCCGTGCCCGTCCCCAGCTCGTCAATCAGCACGAGGGTGCCAGAGCCCGCCTCGGCCAGAATCTGTCTGGCGTTCTCCACGTGTGCGGAAAACGTCGAGAGCGACTCCGCGATCGACTGCTCGTCACCGATGTCCGCGAACACGTCGCGCAGGAGTGGCAGACGGGTCCCTTCACCGACCGGAGGAATCACGCCGCTCTGGGCAAGCGCGTGGATCAATCCGACCGTCTTCAGAAGCACGGTCTTCCCGCCCGTATTCGGTCCCGAAACCACGACTACCCTCTCCTGCGGATCGAGGGTCAGGGAGAAGGGGACGGCCCTACCCTCCGGGCCGAGTAGGAGCGGGTGACGCCCATCGACGATCTGGAGCGCCTCCGTTCCGGTTTCGTCGATCCGAGGAGCCGCCGCCTTCCAGGCCCTCGCCGTGAGCGCTCGGGCGGAGAGCGAGTCGAGCTCGATCTGAGCCTGAAAACCGTCCGCGAGCTCGGACTGGAGCGGTCTCAGGCGACCCGTCGCCTCGTCGAGGAGGCGCTCGATCTCCCGGGCTTCCTCGCGCTCCAGGTCGTGCAGCTCATTCATGAGCTGTATGGCCAATGGCGGCTCCACGAAGAGCGACGCCCCGGTGGCTGACTCTCCTCTTATGATCCCGCCAATGGAGGATTTGGCTTCCCTCCGAACCGGGATCACATACCGACCGTCTCGAATGGACACCGACGCTCCATCGACGCGGTGGGCGTCCGGAAGCGAATCCATCAGCTTTTCCAGCTTTTGCACCACGGTCCCGCGAAGCGCTCGGAGCTCGGTACGAATCCGACGTAGCGCGGTGCTGGCGTCGTCTCGCACGAGGCCCTCTTCGTCCACGATCCTAGAGAGATCCTGCTCCAAGGTCGCGTGAACGGGGAGTCGGGACCGGATCGCGCAGAGGTGAGGGCTCGAGTCGACCTCGTGCCCGTGCTCGTTCGACTCTTCCGCCGACGCATCATCGGACGGCCCGACGAGCTGTTCGATCTGAACCGAGAGCTCCCTGCTGGAGGCCAAGAAGCGGAGGAGTATGGAGAGCTCGGCAGGACTCAGCGCGGCACCTGCGGGCTCGAGTGAGCGCAGGGGTCCGCTGATGTCGGGGAATGACGGGGGGGACCAATCCGGCTTCGTGTCCAGCCGGCTGAGGATCTCGGCAACTCTATCCAGCTCTCGACCGATCAGGACGGCGTTCGTGCCGGGTCGGAGACCCAGGACGTGAGCGCGTCCCATCGGAGTGGCGGACCGCCCTGCGATCGTCTCCAGAACCCGTTCGAACTCCAGGACGACGAGGGCGTGCCGATTCACGGCTTCGCTCCTCGCCACCGAAGCCGACTCTCGTCCGATGGCGGTCGCATCTTCATGACCCGAGTTCCTCGCGAACGATTCTGTTCGCCTCCTTCCCGTCGAACCGCCCTCGAATACGGGGCATCAGCTTGCCCATGAGCGGCCCCATCTCCAGCGGCCCTTGCGCGATGAGTTCACGCACCAGGTTCCGGACTTCCTCTTCGTCGAGCTGGGGTGGAAGAAAGGCGACGAGAATCTCCGATTCCTGCTCCTCCTTTTCCGCAAGCTCCGGACGACCGCCGGAGCGCATTTGTTCCGCGGATTCGCGACGCTGCTTGATGGCACGGGCGAGGACCTCGCGAACCGTCT
>JAHEKL010000133.1 GCA_024638345.1 Gammaproteobacteria bacterium
CACGTCGATCTCCACCGCGTCCGTCGGGGGCGGGGGAAGATCCTCGATCGGGTTTGATTCGAAGGTGGTCGGGGCGATCGTCACGTTCGTGTCGATCTCCGCGCTGGTCACGACCGGATTCGCGGGACGCGCGATCGCTTCGGGCGGCGGCGGAATCTCAATCTCGGGAGGCAGCTCGATCGCCTCGATCTCGTCCATGGTGAACGAGACGTCCGACGCTTCCAGCTCCGGCCAATAGGCCATGATCGCGAAGTGGATGAACGTCGCCAGGACCATGGACCCCCAGAAGAGCGCGCTGAACCGCTGCTTGAAGCGGTCGTTGGCCGTCTCGAAGAGATCCAAGGGCACCCCAGCTGGAGTTGTCTCAGTCATCATCGTCTCTCCGCCGTCATGCGTCGCTCAAGATCTGTGGCGAACACCACATACACCGCTCCGGACCGCTTCAGCTGCTCCTGCACCAGGTCTACGAACCGGTACGGGACCTGCGAATCGGCCCTGAGCGAAATGATGAGCCGCTGGCCCGACTCGAGCCAAACGGGCCCTACGATCGCGGCCACGTCGTCCATGGGCACCAAACGGTCGTTGATATAGATATCGCCGTTCCGCTCGAGCCAGACGTAGAGAATGTTGTCCCGCTTCTCGTCGATCTGCTCGGTCGCGGCTGCCGAAGGCCAGTCGATCGGGCGCTCCCGCTCGTTGCGGAAAACGGTGGTGACCATGAAGAAGATCAGCAGCAGGAATGCGATATCGGCCATGGACGAGGATGGAATCTCGTCGGACGCCTTCGACTTCCGTTCGAACCCTCCGTCTTTGAGTCCCATACCTCAAGTCTCCTCTAGAAGCTGCAGCGAGATTCGTTCCGCACCTGCGAGCTGAAGCGCGTCGAGCACGGCGATCATGTGTTGGTGAGCCGCGTCCGGGTGTGTCTTCACGGCTGCGATCAGGTTGGGATTCTGGGCCACCTCCGATCGCCAGATGGCCTCGATGGCCGAGGGCGTCATCTGCTGCTCATCCTCGGAGTCGCCATATCGCACTACCACCACGCCGTTCGGCTGAATCTGGAGGTGCAGAACGTTCCGTTGCGAGACCTCGACCTCCTCTGCCTCCTCTGGAAGGACGACTCGAAGCCCTGAATCCCGCGGGAACACGGTGGTGACCAGGAAGAAGATCAAGAGAAGGAAGGCGATGTCCGCCATCGACGAGCTGGGGATCTCATCGCTAACCTTCGACTTCTTGTTCATGATAGCCACGAAAGCACTCTCCTCGGCTGTACTTCGGGGTTATGTGTATTACCTGTCCGCTTTTCGCCAGGTTCCGGCTGAGCAATCTCGATCAGCGGGCCTCCTGCACCTTCCCTTCGCGCTCGAGGTCCCATACGAGGTTCAAGATCTGTTGCGTTCCTTGCTCCATATCGACGATCAGCTTGTCGATCCGCGTCACGAAGTAGTTGTAACCGATATTCGTGGGAATCGCGATCAGCAGACCGGTCGCCGTCGTGAGCAGTGCAACCTTGATTCCGCCAGCCACCAGGGTCGGATCGACGTCGCCGGCCGTCTCGATCGAGGCGAACGCCATGATCATCCCGGCGACCGTTCCCAGGAATCCCATGAGCGGTGCGACGTTGGCCACGGTGGCCAAAATGACCAGCCCTCGCTCGAGGAAGCCCAGCTCGATCGTGCCGGTCGTGTCGATGGCCTGCTCGAGCTCGCCCTCTCTGAACTTCCCTTCTCGAATCCTGCGAAGGCCGACGAGCAGAATCGCCGCCGTCGGTCCCGGGGTCTCCGTGCACCGGCGAATGGCCTCATCGATCTGGTCCGAGCGAGTCAGCTCATGCACCTCCTCGAGGATCCGATCGGTATCCTTGTGAGCGATGAAGAGCGTATAGGCCTTCGCAATGATGACGCCGACCGCCACTAGGGAGCAGAGCACGAGGGCATACATCATCGGGCCCCCGTCGGCGAAGAGCGTCATCAGGTTGTATTGGACGTTCAAGCGGAGCTCCTTTGGACAGACTAACAGCCACGCTCGCCCCACGAGGTGCGAACGGGGTTCCTGGTTTCAAATCGAACGCCCGGGGAATTTACGGGCCCCCTCCCGAGCCTGTCAACGCGGATTCAACCGGTACCGGCGCTCAGCTGGAAACCCCCTGCAGCCTCGGGGACCGAGCCCTCCAGGAGCCGTCGGAGACGGTTGGATTCCACCCCTACTTCCAGCCGATTGCCTCGCGCCACGGAGATCCGCGCAGTCTCCTCGCTGACTACGATCACCACGGCATCGGACTCCTCCGAGAGCCCCAAGGCGGCTCGATGTCGGGTGCCCAGAGACTTGTCGTGAAGGGGTGTCTGAGTCAGAGGAAGGATGGCCCCCGCTGCCTTGATCGTGTCCCCTTCGATGATGACGGCTCCATCGTGGAGCGGCGACCGTGGCGTGAAGATCGTGACGAGCATCTCCTTGGACACCCGCGCTTCGATCGCACTCCCCGTTTCCGCGTACTGGTCTAGACCGACCTCGTTCTCGAGCACGATGATCGCGCCGATCTTGGCTCTGGCCAGCTGCTCCACCGCCTCGATCAGCTCGTCCACGACCTTCTTGCTCTCCAGCTTCACGAAGAGCCGGAACATCCGGGTCTGACCGAGACGGGCCAGCGCGGCTCTCAGCTCGGGCTGGAAGACCACGAGCGCGGCGATCGCTCCGAACTGGAAGAGGTATTCGAGGAGCGTACGGATCAGGGTGAAGTTGAAGACCCGGGCGAGGAAATACACGCCTGCCAGGAAGCCTACCCCGAGGATCATCTGCATTGCACGAGTGCGCTGCAGGAGGAGCAGGAGCCGATAGACGAGTGCGGCCACGATCACGATCTCGATGAGATCGCCCCACCCGGGGCTCATGATCTGGACCTGTTCCCAGAGGGCGTTCAAGGCGCGTTCGCGTCCATCAGGAAGTCGACTCGGTCGCGACCGCGTGCGCGACCGCGAGGGCCTGGGCCACCGGGGCCACATCGTGCACTCGGAAGAGCCGTGCACCGGCCTGGTAAGCGAGCACACACGCCGTGGCGGTACCCACTACTCTCTCCTTCGGCGGAACACCCAGGACTTCTCCGAGGAAGCTTTTTCGACTCGGTCCCACCAGGACCGGAAATCCGAGCCGCACCAGTCGGGGCAGCTTGGCGATCAAGGCCAGGCTCTGGCGCCACGTCTTGGCGAATCCGATCCCGGGATCGATCACGATTTGCTCGCGGGCTATTCCTCTTTCCAGAGCGCGCTCGACCGCGAGCTCCAACTCACTCGCGACGTCCTCGATCAGGTCGTCGTAGTGGACCCGCTCTTTCATGTCCTGTGGTGTGCCCCGCATGTGCATGAGCACGATCCCTGCGCCGCTGCGTGCCACGACGTCCGCCAGATCGGGTTCGAAGGAGAGCGCGGAGACATCATTCACGACCTGGGCGCCAGCCGCTAGGGCCGCCTCGGCCACTCGAGCCTTCCGGGTGTCGATCGAGATCGGCACGCCGATCCGTTCGCTCAACACCTCGATCGCGGGCAGGACCCGATGGAGCTCCTCAGCGGCGTCGATGAGGGGGGCTCCCGGTCGGGTCGATTCCCCTCCCACGTCCAGGACTCCGGCTCCGTCGCGCACCATCTGTTCAGCGCGGCGGAGCACGGCCTCGACGGTGGGAAGCTCTCCTCCGTCCGAAAACGAATCCGGAGTCAGATTGAGGATTCCCATCACCACCGGCTCGGCCAGGGAGACGGCGCCACCGGCGATCCGCCAGCGGACGGGAGACGGGGCTAGGTTGGACGTCGTTTGGGGGGGAAACGCCCCCGTCATCCTCGCGAGGGATCCGGACCGGGCTCCTCTCTGGACAGGCGGGCTGCGGGGGACGAGATCGGAGCTTCCCCCGGGGTCGTGTGAGAGCCGACCTCGTCGGCCTCCTCTTCCGTGGCTCCAGGCTCGGAAGCGTCGGGCCCGCTTCCCTCCGCCTCGTCCAGCGCATCGGCGGACGACGCCTCGGAATCCGCTTCGTCATCCGATTCGGCACGGGCCCCGCCCTTTTCGTCGGTCGCGCCGATGCCGCTCAGAGGAGGCAACGCCTTACCTTGCGCCAAGAGCTCGACTTCGTCCCGATCGAGCGTCTCTCGCTCCAGTAGCGCACCGGCAATGGATTCGAGGAGCTCACGCTCGTTCTCCAGCACCTCCCGCGCCCGCTGATGCGCCTCGTCCAGCGTGCGCTTCACCTCCTGATCCACGAGCTGGGCCGTATGCTCGGAGATGTCTCTTCTCTGGGTGATCTCACGACCGAGGAACACCTCGTGATCGGCGTCTCCGACCGCCATCAGGCCAACGAGGTCCGACATTCCGAACCGGGTGACCATTCGTCGAGCCATCTGGGTGGCTCGCTCGATGTCGTTTCCGGCCCCGGTCGTCACTTTCTCCAGACCGAAGATCATCTCCTCGGCCACACGGCCCCCGAATAGCATGGCGAGCTGACCCTCCAGCCAATCCTTGGTATAGGAGTGTCGGTCTTCTTCCGGGAGCGATGCCGTGATCCCGAGCGCACGCCCACGCGGCACGATGGTGACCTTGTGAATGGGATCGAGACCTGGAATGCGCAGTCCCAGGACCGCGTGCCCGGCCTCATGATAGGCCGTGAGCTTCCGCTCCTTCTCCGTGAGCACCATGCTTCGACGCTCGGTCCCGAGCATCACCTTGTCCTTGGCCGTCTCGAAGTCCTGCATCGAGACCTTCTCCGCCCCACGCCGAGCGGCCAACAGGGCGGCCTCGTTGCAGATGTTCGCGAGGTCGGCGCCCGAGAGCCCCGGCGTCCCACGGGCGACGGTGGAGAGCTCTACATCGTCCTCCAGAGGCAGCTTGCGGGCGTGGACGGTCAGGATCTGCTCCCGCCCCTTCACATCGGGTGAGTCGACCACGACCTGCCGGTCGAATCTGCCGGGCCTGAGTAGCGCCGGATCCAGCACGTCCGGACGATTCGTGGCCGCGAGCAGGATGACTCCCTCGTTGGACTCGAATCCGTCCATCTCCACCAGGAGCTGGTTGAGGGTCTGCTCGCGCTCGTCGTGTCCTCCTCCGAGTCCGGCGCCGCGATGACGGCCCACGGCGTCGATCTCGTCGATGAAGATGATGCAGGGCGCGTGGGCCTTACCCTGTTCGAACAGGTCGCGCACGCGCGAGGCCCCCACACCGACGAACATCTCGACGAAGTCCGAGCCGGACATCTGGAAGAACGGCCGTCCCGCCTCTCCGGCGACAGCCTTCGCCATCAGCGTCTTCCCCGTTCCCGGCGGGCCGACCAGCAGGACGCCCTTGGGAAGGCGCCCGCCGAGCCGGGCGAATCGCTGTGGATCCTTGAGGAACTCGATGATCTCCTCGAGCTCGTGCTTCGCCTCCTCGGCGCCGGCGACGTCGCTGAACGTCACTTTCGGCGTGTCGGGGGAGATGAGCTTGGCCTTCGAGCGACCGAACTGGAAGGCCTTGTTCCCGCCTCCCTGCATGGTCCGGAGGAGCCAGAACCAGAAGAGGATGAGAATCAGCCACGGCAGCGCCGAGATCAGGAAGCTCCACCAGGGCGTCTGTTCGGGCTCGGCTCGCACCTCCACGCTTCGGTTCTCGAGGTCGGCGAGCAGACTCTCTGTGATCTCGCCCGGCAGCGCGGTCTCGAAGAGCGTGTACTCCTGCCCTTCACGCGTCACCGCCTGCCGGAACTCTCCCTCCACCTGCACGCCCTGAATCACCGTCACGGACTCGATGTTGCTCCGAGACAACTCCGATCTGAAGTCGGAATAGGTGAATTCGTATCGAGGCTGCTCCTGACTCCGGAACAGATTCAGGAACAGGAGGGGAAGCAAGATCACCAGGATCCAGAAGGATGCGGTCCTGGAGAGTCTATTCCACCCCGTTTCCTTCGGATCGGGCGGCCTTGTCGACTGCCGTTTTGCCATTACGAACGAGCTCTCTCTTCGGCCCTCGCCGTACGCGAGCGCCCCCCGCCTCGACCGATGCGAGGCGAACCGGGCATCAAGAATTCACGAGGGTACATTGTATAAATGGAGCCCCTGCCAAGCCCTGACACAAGAACCCACGAGGCTCCTCAGGCGTTTCCCAGCTTTCTCACCTCGATCCGCCAGCGGTCACTTTCCGCTCTATCTCCATCGTGTGGGCGACCGGACAGCCACACGACGAGTCCCTCGGAGTCCACGAGGACGGGCAACCGGCGACGCTTCGACCGAGGAACCCGTTCCTCGTTGAAGAGCTTCTTCAACTTCGTCCGGCCGGCCGGTACCCGAATCCGATCTCCAGGCCTCCAACCTCGGACTTCGAGGGGAAACGACAGGTCCTGGGCTCGAAATTCCGCCCATTCGCAGTCGCCTCGGGCCAGAGACCCATCGAGGTTCGCCGAGCCCCCGCGACTCGATCCCCATCGGATCCCGAAGCGGTCGCCCCCGAGCTCGATCTCCCCCTCCCCGGGATCGGGTGCTCGGATGTCGAGCCCCTTTTCCCCCACCGACCGAGCGTCGAGACGCTCGCCGGGGGATGACGAGACCCGCACCTGATCGAACTCGATATCCAGGCGAGTCGGCCCCGAGACGACTACATGCCCGCCACTTCGACCACTCCTGATAAACTCAACGCCAGAAGCGGTTCCGGTCTCGGACAGGGTAACCCCGAGGCCCTCCGCCACTCGCCTTAGAACCTCCCCCGCGACCGCCTCGGACAGGGACGCCATCGACTCTCGGTCCAGCACGGTGAAGTACTCGCCGTCTTCTTTGATCATTTCCTTCAGTAGATCGGCGCTGAGCGCATCGAGGGCTTCCGTCGCGCGTTTCGCATTCCGTGCGAGACGAAGCACCGCCTCGCGGGCCCCGGGATGGATCTCTTCGAGGAGCGGAAGGAGACGATGCCTCACCCGATTCCGCGCGAATCGGGGGGACACGTTCGTGGGATCGACCCTGGGGCGAATGCGAAACGTCCGGGCGTAATCCTCGATCTCCGCCCTGGCGAAGGGAAGCAGAGGACGCAGGATGCGTGGCTCGCGCTCGAGCGGAATGCCGCGCAGGCCACGAACCCCGGTCCCTCGAGCGATCCTGAACAGGACGGTCTCCACCTGGTCGTCCGCATGGTGGGCCGTGAGCAAACAGTCGGCCATGCCGTTCACGACCAACGATTCGAGGAATCGGTACCTGAGTGCCCTTGCCTCGGACTCGCTCACCGGGATCTTCTCGGCGCGAGCACGCTGAATCGAGACCCCCCAAGCCCCCGCGAGCCCGGAGAGCCAACGAGCGTCAGCCGCGCTCCCCGGTCTCATTGCGTGATCGAAGTGTGCGGCCGCGACATCGAGCGCCAGCTCCCCCGCTTGGAACCGCAGGAGGTGCAGGAGCACGAGCGAATCGAGTCCACCTGAGCACGCTACGGTCGCACGAGCTCCCGGGCGGGCCCAACCCTGGGAACGCCAATGCTCCAGAAATCGCTGGACCAGCGGTTTCATGGCTTCTCGAGTCCTGGTGGTTCAGGCCGTCCGGTCTCCTCGTGGAG
>JAHEKL010000134.1 GCA_024638345.1 Gammaproteobacteria bacterium
GAATCATTCCCATTCCGGGCGCCTACTATCGGTACGGGTGGGATACCTGAAGTCGTTTCCGACGTCGATCTCCCGGGTCAGCCACCCCAGGGCTCGGCCTCGTCCCACTCGCTGCTCCAGAACTCGTCTTCCGCCCTGCGGATCTGCTCCTCGTCGAGCGGCTCGTCCGATTCGACCTCGACCGACCCCTCCTCGAGCACCCGTCGCAGCAGTTCGTCCGTAACGACGGGCTCGTGGCCGGCTCGAACTCTTCGGATCCTCCACCTGTTGAGGAGCCCGACCGTGAGCGCCACGATAGCGAGGAGCAGCATCCAGATTCCGATCATCCCGACTCCGTGACTTCTCGAGTCCTGTGCAAGAGGACCGACAGCCCGAATGCGAAGAGGATCGTGCCGATCAAGAGCAGCTGAAACGGAGGGCCCTGCTCGCCCAGGTCGGTCGACTGATCACGCACCGCCGGAATCGCCGTCAGCGTCAGCACGGTGGCGTTGTTCAGGAAGTGAAGCAGCATCGCGAGGGGAAGCGACCCGGAGATCACCACGACCCAGGCGAGCAGGATCCCGAGCCACGCCGTCGGGACGAGGCGAAAGGCGGTCTGTGGCGTGAGGTGGAAGATCCCGAAAACGAGGCCGACGGCGATGACTGCCCAAACGGTGGGAAGCTTCTGCCTGAACGCGGATAGCACCACACCTCGGAAGAGGGCTTCCTCGGCGATGGCCGGAAGCAGGGCCGCCACCAAGAGGAGCCAGAGGTAACGGCCGAAGGAGTCGGCCTCCAGGACACTCGACATCGCTTCCAGGTACTCGACCGGGACCGGCACGACCAGACTCTGCAGCCATGTCAGGAACAGTGCGAGTTGCAGACCACCCAGAAGGAAGAGGATTCCGCCACCGACTTCAGCTCCCGAGGGCATTCTCGGAGGCAGTGTGAGGGTCGGGTCAAAACCGCCTCTGCGGACGAACACGAGCACGGGAAGGATTAGGAAGACGATCTGCGCCAGGAGCAGCCCCGCCTCTCCGAAGAGGAGTTGGAGCGGAAGGCCTCCAAGCACGAAGAGCAGGGCGATCACCACGAGCAGGACCCCCGCCGCTCCAGGCCCGGGGACCCTGCCGGCAACCTCCGAGGTCGAAGCCGTCACTCGTAGCGAAGCGCTACGATCGCATCCAGCTTGGCTGCTCTCTGGGCGGGCCAGATCCCGAAGAAGAGCCCGATGCCCGCGCTGAACAGGAGCGCGACGACCACGGCCCCGGGAGACACGGTCGTCTCCCATGCTGCCAGATTCGACGCGATCCGCGCACCACCGGCTCCCGCAAGCACTCCGAGGACGCCCCCCAATACGCACAGCACCAGCGCTTCCGCAATGAATTGAAAAAGGATGTTCATGCGGGTCGCGCCCAACGCCTTCCTCACTCCGATCTCCCGTGTACGCTCGGTCACGCTGACGAGCATGATGTTCATGATTCCGATCCCGCCCACCAAGAGTGAGACGGCCGCGATCCCCGCCAGGAGAAAGGTGAACGTTTGGCTCGTCTCCTGGAAGGAGGCCAGCAGATCCGTCGGGTTTCCGATCTCGTAGTCGACGTCGCCGCCGGCGGGGATCCGATGCTCTCTGCGTAGGATGGGATCGATCAGATCGAACGCCCGGTCCATCGCGTCCGGGCCGGCGTTGACCTTCGCCAGAATCGCCTGGAGCCGATCCTGCCCGCCGAAGAGCCTGTACTGGGCCGTGGAAGCCGGCACGTACACCGTGTCGTCCGGCCGGATGAATCCCATCTCCCCCTTTTCCGCGAGCACGCCGACGACCTCGAACGCCTGGCTCCCGATGCGGATATCGCGACCGACCAGGAGGGGGGCCGGGGTATTCAGCTCGGTCGGGATCCCCGAGCCGACCACGGCGACCCGTCGTCGCCCCTGGACCTCCGCCTCGTTGAAGAAGCGGCCATGCTCCACCGTCAGATCGTAGATGTCCGCGAGCTCCGGCCACGTTCCAAAGACATCCTCCTGCGTGTTCCAGCGGAGCAGGGACACTTGCATCCGGTTGCTGTTCTGAGGTGCGATGGTGAGCTCCGCGGACAGCTCTTCCCGGAGCGCCTCTGCGTCGCTCATGAACAGACGGCTGTCTCCCTGCGCGACGCCGCCGCGCCGTGCTCGCTCCGGACGAATCGTGAGAACGTCCGTTCCCATCCGCTGGATCTGTTCCTCGACGCGCTGCTGTGCCCCCTCCCCGAGGGCGACCATCGTGATCACCGCCCCGACGCCGATGATGATTCCGAGCGTGGTCAGAAACGACCGGAGGAGATTGGCGCGGATGGCAGCCAGGGAAACGAGGAACAGCTCTTTCAGGAGCAAGAGGTCATCTCCCGAACGGCATGAATCCGCCTCGGAACCGGAAGCCTTGTCCGGTTTCCTCCTGCAGAGCCGCTACAGCGATCAGTGCAACGCGCTCACCTTCCTCGATTCCGGCCAGGATTTCGGAGTTGCTCCAGTCGGTGACCCCGACCAGGATGGGTCGGGGTGCGAGCTGTCCGTCTTCGGCTTGGACGAAAACGATCCCTGGACGACCGTCGCTGGCCGCGGTCGCGCCACGACGTCCGGCTCCCGCCCCACCACCCTGCCCGAATCCACCCGGAACATCGCCCGCCCGGGCTCGGGCCTGCTGTCTCATGGTCTGGATTTCCTCGGGCGTGACCTCGCCCGCTTGGATTCGCTCTCTCAGCTCGCGCAGGGCGGGTGGCGGACCTTCTCCTCTTCCCGGTGCGTCCAGTCGGTCGACGTCGCCCTCCGGCGGGCTCCCCCCTGCGTCCGCGACGACCCCGGCGAGTTCCCGTCTCAGCTCCCCAAACACGCTGGGATCGAGGTTCAGTCGAGCCTCCGGGACACCGAGCACGGAGGCGGCCGCCGCCATTTCGTCGAACTCCACGATGGCGTTGTTTGGGAGGGTTATGGCGTCCGGACGCTCCGCGAGGAGGACCGAGACGTTCGCGCTCATCCCAGGTCTGAGGATTCCCTCCGAGTTGTCCAGCGTCACGATCACGGGGAAGTTCACCACGCTCTGCTCGATGACGGCCTGCGGCTCGATCTTCTCGACCGCCCCACGGAAACTCCTGTCCTGGAAGGCGTCGACACTGACGGTCGCGGGCATCTGAGCTTCGATCCGCCCTACGTCGGCCTCGGCGACCAGCGTGCGGACCTGCATCACGTTCAGGTCCGCGATCGTGAGCAGCACGGTACCTCCCGAGACGTTGCCCGCCGGTGAGGAGATGACCTGCCCCTCCTCCACGTTCTTCTGGAGCACGGTGCCGGTCAGGGGAGACCGGATCGTGACGTCCGCGAGCCTTAGACGGGCCAACTCCTGACTGGTCTCCGCTCTAACCAGTGCCGCTCTTGCGTTGGCGTACTCGAGGTCTCGTCCCTCGTGCTCTTGCTCGGTGATCACCCCGGCTTCCAGTAGACTCTCCGATCTCCTTAGTTGAGCCTCCGCGATCGCCAGCCGCTCCACGGCCACCTCGTAGTCCGCCTCCGCCTGGTTGAAGTCGTTCTGGACGTCGCGAGGATCGATTCGGGCGAGCAGCGTGCCCATCTCCACGGGATCTCCCGTGTCCACCAGAACTTCGATGACCTCGCCCGATGCCTTGGACATCACCTCCACGGTCCGGAGGGGCTCCAACTCACCCGCCGCCTCGACGAGAATCTCCAGATACTGACGGCCCGCCTCGACCAGCGTAGGTGCGGGAGCCTGGTCCGCCTCGCCCTGCGCGCATCCGGCCAGCGTGAGCAGGAGCACCGAAAGGAGTATGCCCGTCCGGCCTAGGACGCCTGGAGTCCAACGGCTCCGTGGCATCTCAGAATGACTTCGGAGTGTGATCATCTTGGTTCCCGTCTTGTCTCATCGCCAAGTGTTCCCGGCCGGGGCCGCGTTTCGCTGCGATCAATCCTTGACCAGCTGAGCCGCGGCGACCAGATCCGGCCGCCGAGGATTCGGGTTCACGAAATCTCTCTCGATGAGCCCATCTCTGAGGTGCACCTGACGCTTGGCATGATCGGCGATGTCACGTTCATGGGTCACGAGCAGGATCGTCTGACCTTCGTCGTTCAGGCGCACCAGCACGTCCATGATCTCCGCGCTCGTGAGCGAGTCGAGGTTTCCCGTCGGCTCGTCGGCGAGCAGGATCGCGGGGTTGTTGACCAGCGCCCGGGCCACCGCAACCCGCTGTCGCTGACCGCCCGAGAGCTCCGGCGGCTTGTGTGTCGTCCGGTCCCCGAGACCGACCAGCTCGAGCGATTCCAGGGCGCGTCTTCTCCGCTCGGCCGAGGGTATCCCGGCGTAGATGAGCGGTAGCTCGACGTTGTGGAGCGCCGTGGCCCGCGGAAGAAGGTTGAAGGTCTGAAACACGAAGCCGATCCTCTTGTTGCGGATTCCCGCCAGCTCTCGCTCGGAGAACTCGCTCACGTCCATCCCACTCAGCCGATACTCTCCATCGGTGGGTGTGTCCAGGCATCCGATCAGGTTCATGAAGGTCGACTTCCCCGAGCCGGACGGTCCCATGATCGCGACGAACTCACCCTCGTGGATGAGCAGATCGACCCCTCGGAGTGCCCGGATCGTCTCCGCACCGAGAACGTAGTCCTTTCGAAGCCCTCGAGTCTCGATGACCACAGGGCGCTGCGGTGTCGGGTCGGCGGTCATATCTCCTGGCCCAGAATGGACTCGAGCTCAGCTCGAGCGATCAGATAGTCGTATCGGGCGGAGACGCGGTTTGCCTCCGCCTCGTCCAGGGCCACCTGACTCGTCACCACCTCGAACACCGTGGCCACGCCGACTTCGAAGCGCTCCAGGACGACCCTCAAGTCCTCCTCCGCGACCGTGGCTGCCTCTTCGGCGATCCCGACGGCCTGCTCAGCAGTCCGAATCGCAAACAGCGCCGCGTCGGCTTCCTCCCGCGCCCTGAGCCGAATGTCGTCCTCCTGGAGTCGCGATATCCGCAACTCGTTCTCAGCCCGGGCAACGCTCGACTCCCGATTGAATCCGTTGAAGAGCGTATAGCTCAGGGAGAGCGACAGGCCGTTCCACCTTCCGTCGCCTCCTCCGAGCCCCCAGTCGTTGTTGGACCAGTTGTATCCCGACGAGATCCGTGCACTGGGAAGATAGGCCGCCCGCGCGGACGACACCGAGGCCACGGTCGCCTGAGTAGACAGCTCCGACGCCCGCACGTCCGGTGAATTCAGTTCCGCCAGCCTGTAGATCTCGGCGTCCGTCAGCCCCAGGGGGGACGGCTCGAGATCGGCGGGCGCGGAAGGAAGGACGGGCCCGGCGACTCCAACTTGTCTGCCCAAAGACATCCGTGCTGCGCGCAGTTGGGCTTCGCTCTGAAGCGCGGACTGCCTGGCGTTCGCAAGCTCGAGCCTCGCCCTTAGGGAATCCGAGGCGGTCGCCGCCCCGAGGGTCACCTGTCTGCGGACCAGCTCCATGCTCTCCTCTGCCCGCTCGACCCTGGCGCCGGCTACGTCCAACAGCTCCGCCTGCTCCAGCGCTGAGAAGAAGAACTGTTTGGTCTGGAGGATGAGCCGAAAGCGTTGCCCCTCCAGGCTCGCGTTGGCCGCGTCGATCTCGACCGCGGCGCGGTTCAGTTCCGCCCGGTTCCGGCCACCCGCGAACAGGTCCATCCCCAAGCTCAGTCCACCGCTGAGACTGCGATTCGTCGTGCTCACCTGGGCCTGAGTCGTAGGATCGAATACCGAGCCGGGCCGCACCGAAGCCCCCGTATTCAAGCTCAGGCTGGGGAGGAAGGCACCGATGGCCGTACGGCGACCCTCCTCGGCATTGTCCAGTGAGACCACCGCCTGCGCGTACGTCGGGCTTCTCGACAGAGCCAGATCCACCGCTTCGTCAAGCGTGAGGGCCTGCTGGGCTGGGGCGGGCTCAGGCTGCAGCGGGATGACCGAGAAGGCCGCCAGGAACGCTGGAAGCGCCGCTCTCGCCCAACGGCAGAGCGCGCGGGGGTGTCTCTTGGGATTCATCATCTCGGGCGTTGTGCGGTTGGGACCGGGGCCTCCGGTCTCGACCGGCGGTGAGGCGCGAGGTCTCGGTGCTCGTACGGATGAGTGGACGCCTCATGGCCACTTCACGTTAAGGGCCCGGCGGTCGGAACTGCGGTAGGTGGGTCGTCAGCGGCCCTGCGCCTGCTCTTCCAGGTGCCGGCGAGCTCTCCAGCGCGCGGAAACCACCGTCAGCGAATCGTAGCGTACGGTCTGCTCCGGCGTCAGCAGCGTGCGAAGGGCGCGATCCGTCGAATCGACGATCGCCTGGTACTTGGGCCGATATTCCTTTTGGAATCGGCTCATGCGGGAACCATAGTGAGAAACGATCGAGTCGACCTGGATACGCTGTTGCGCAGTCAGATCCATACGATCGATGATCCACTCGCTCGGCGCTCCGGCACGATCTCCCCCATCGACCCGCACCGTTTCTCCCGCCTCCGAGCGGGTCGGCGTCTCGTACCGATCCAGGGTCAAGCCGAGCGTAGCCCCAGCGACGAAGACGCCCAACAAGATGCCTGCCGCAGTCAGCCTGACCCGTGAGTCTCTCGGGGAATCCATCCGTTCGTTCCTAGGGGGTCTCTAGGGCGAAGAGCATGAGGTCTCGGTCTATGACTTGGTCGGTGTGCAGAAACTCGGGTAGCGGATCCTCTCCGGCCTGCGGAACGTCCAGGACCTCCTCCACCCCCGCCAGATTCTGCAGGCCTTCTCCCTGTCCCCGGGGCAGCAGGCTCATGGCCGCAACGACCGCCGCGGCAGCCAAGGGCAGGACCATGCGACCCCATGAGAGCATGAGCCCCTCGACCGTCGGCTGATTCCGCCGCCGCTGCGCCAGATGGGGTCGGGCAGAGCCCATCACGCGACGCTGGAAACGCTCCCAATAGCCCGGGTCTGCGTACCCGGGATCGAGAACCGTCAGCGGCACTTCACGCCTGGGCTCGCTCATCCGACCATCTCCTCGCCAACCTCCGGCTCGGCGAGATCGATGTACTCCCGAAGTCGCCGGCGCGCGTAGTGCAGGTGAGAACGCACGGTCCCCGATGGGATCTCGAGCTTCTCAGCGATCTCTCTGTGCTTCCAGCCCTCGAGATCGTGCAATAGCACGATCTCACGCTGCACCTCGTTCAACTTGTCGAGGGCCCACACGAGACGAGCCCTCAGCTCTGCGAGCTCCGTGACCCGATCCGGAGCGGGCTCTCGGGAAACCAGGCCGAAGGGTAGGTCTTCGCCCTCCCGGAGCATCTCCCTTCGCACCAGATTGCGCGACCGATTGCGTACGATCGCGAGGAGCCACCCACCGAAGCGGTCCGGCTCTCGGCATTCCTCGAGACGCTGGAGCGCCACGATGAACGACTCTTGTGCGGCGTCTTCCGCGTCCTCCGAGCGACGGGTCACCGAAAGGGCGAGTGCGAACGCCGTGCGTCGGTATCGACGCACCAACTCCCCGAAGGCGTCCTCTTCCCCTCGGACGGCCCTACGAACCAGAGCCCCATCGTCCAGACTCG
>JAHEKL010000135.1 GCA_024638345.1 Gammaproteobacteria bacterium
GAAGATGAGGTCGACAGCCGCTTCGTTGTAGTCGATGCCCCGCTTGGCGCATACCCGTCGAAAGATCTCGGCGTACTGCTTCCGGTCGGGATTGGGCATATGGATCTTGTACCGAATCCGCCGTAGGAATGCCTCTTCGACCAAGTCCGAGGGGTTCAGGTTGGTCGCGAAGAAGATCAGGCAATCGAAAGGCACCTCCAGCTTGTGGCCCGAGTCCAGCCGCAGATAGTCGGTGCCCCGGTCCAACGGGATCATCCACCGATTCAAAAGGTCTCTCGGGCGAACCCGCTGTCGACCGAAGTCGTCGATCACGAAGACCCCTCCGTTCGACTTCATCTGGGGCGGCGCGCTGTAAACTCCCGTTCTTCCGCTGTCCTGCGGATCCAGTTCGTCCAGCGTCAGCTCGCCTCCAACGACCACCGCGGGGCGCCGGACGTAGACGAATCGCGGATCGTGAGGAGGAACCTCGCGCAGGAGCGTGGGATCGATACCGATGTCGCCGCCTTGCGCGACCGGATCTGCGAGCACGTGCGCGTGCGGATCGTAGACCTGAAGAATCTGACCCTCCATCTCGACCGCGTGGGGAATGTAGATGTTGGTCCCCATGATGTCGGCGATCGAGAAGGCGATCTCCGTCTTCCCGTTCCCGGGATGTCCGTACAGGAAGACCGACTTGCCCGAGTTGATCCCCGGGCCGATCCGGTCGATGAACTTCTCGTCCAGCACCAGGTGCGACAGACCTGCGTGAATTCGCTCTCTCGGAATCGGATCCTTCCGGACGCTCTGCATCGCTACCCACCACCGGTAGGTATCGGCGGTCACCGGCGCCGGGCCGACGTAGGCGTTCGACTGCATCACCTCGCGAGCGCGCGTGCGACCTTCTCCTGTCAGATCGAATACGTAGGAACGCCGACCGTGACCTTCCGTCCCCCTCACCTCGATCATCCTGCGCTGCTGAAGCTGCAGCATCTCGTCGTCCATCAGGGAGTAGGGGATCAGGATGCGCTGTGCGAGAAGCTCACCCGACTGCGCACCGTAGGTGTAGATCGTCTTGAGGAGTAGATCCGATATGTACGCTGGCTTGAGCCCAGTATCCTCCAAGGACTCTGGCATGGGCGGAGCCTGATACCCACCCTTCCCGCTCGCTGCCTCTCTATAGGCTTCCTTGATCACGTCGGTTTGCATGTCGGTCAGCCCCGCTCAGAATGGATATGACTGCTGTGCTCTTCGCTCCGGGCAGCGTTCGCCGGATGCCACTCGAGCACGTCTCCTTCGGTGGTCTCACTTCTCTGGATCGTCCCGACCGGGACTTCGAGGGCAGCCTGCGCAGCTCGATGCACCTTGGTGCGCTTCCCAGGAGCAAGACCGGGATAGAGGGCCACGACCTCCCCTCCGGCACCCAGAAGGACCACGTCCAGTGGGTACTTCATCCCGTACATGTGAACGCCCGTACTCGGCTTGATCAGAAGACCCTCTCCCTCTCGGGGCTCGGGACGACCCAGAAGCCCGCGAAGCCTCGTCCAGAAGCTGTCCGCAAGACCGATCCGGTCTCCGAGTGACCGATCCCGCGTCCGATTCGATACGCTCAATCGTTTCATGATCCGGCGTTCCCGTCGCGACCTATCGTGCGCCGAAGACGTTGAACATCTCGCCCACGTGGAAGACCGCAGGTCCGATGATGACCAGAAAGATCGACGGGAAGATGAAGATGATGATGGGAATTAGCATTTTGACCGTCAGCTTTGCCGCGGCCTCCTCGGCTCTCTGACGGCGCTTCGTCCGAAGCTCGTCCGCATGGATCCTCAACGCATGTGCGATGGAAGTCCCGAAGCGGTCCGTCTGGATGAGCATCGAAGTGAAGGCGCGGATGTCCGGGACCCCGGTGCGGTGACCGAGGTTGCGGAGGGCCTCCTCCCGTGGCGTCCCAGCCCGGATCTCGAGGCTCACCAGTGTCAGCTCGTCCGCGAGATCGCGACTCACCCGGTCCATCTCCTCGCCGACCCGGACCAGAGCCTGGTTCAGACCCAGCCCCGCCTCGACGCACACCACCATCAGATCGAGCGCGTCGGGCAGACTGCGCTCCAGCTCGTCCTGTCGCCGGCGGACCCGCCTTCGCACGTACATGAACGGCAGCATCCAGCCCAGCAGGGCCATTCCGCTCACGAGCAGCAGCCGCTGCACTCCGGTGATGTCGGCGAACGACAGGAGCACCGCAGAGAAGCCGAACAAGGCCGCTATCACGACCCGCGAGCCCATGAACACCAGCTTCGCTGACGGTCGGCGATAGCCCGCATGCACGAGCATGTCGTTCAGATAGACACGACTCTTTTCCCCACCGACCTTCGCCCCGAAAGCCTCGAGGAAAGCCTCGAGCGACTCCCGTGAGCGCCTTCTGCGACGGCGCTCGCGGAGCTCGTCGACCCTAAGGCCGGCCGTGTTCGGTCCGGCCTGAAGACGACGGCGGACCAGCCGGGTCTCGGGATCGGTGACAACACCAGCCACCCCCATGACGAACAGGGAGGCGGAGAACGCGATGAGCAGTACGACGACCCAGATCATGGTTTCTCAGCTCTTCGTGTGATACGCGTCACACCTTGATGTCCGTGATTCGGCGAATCACGATGAAACCCACCAGCATCATGACGGCGCCGACTACGAGCATGATTCGGCCCATCGGCTCTTCGAAGAGCGGGGCCATGTATTCGGGATTCGACGCATACATGCCGATCCCCGCGACGAACGGTGCGATGCCGACGACAGAGCCGGTCATTCGCCCGTGCGCAGTCTTGGTCTTCACGTCACGCTTGAACCGAAAGCGACCCCGGATCACCTGGGACAGGCTGTCCAGATTCTCGGCCAGGTTACCACCCGACTCCCTCTGGATGAGGACGGCCGTCACGAAGATCCGCACGTCCAGGAGATCGATCCGGTCGGCCAGCCCCAACAGGGCGTCCTGTATCGGTAGACCGAACCGCTGCTCCTCGTAGACCTGTCGGAACTCCGTCGCCACCGGCTCCTCGGCCTCCTCGCCCACCACCTCGAGCCCATTGGGGAGCGAGTGACCTGCCCGGGCAGCCCGAGCCAACAGATCCAGCGCCTCGCCGAAGTGCTCCTCGAATTTCCTGAGCCGTCGGCGAGCCTTGAGCTTCAGGAACAGGATTGGCACGTAGGCCCCCACCATCGCGAGCACAATCGGCACCAGCATTCCCCGTGCGAGCACCGAGGTGAAGAGACCCACAGCGACCGCGAAGCCGACCGAGAGCAGGAGCACCGTTGTCACGCTCCAGCTCGTCGCAGCCTGATCCACCAGCCGCTGCAGGTCGTCCCGGTGAGGCAACCTCAGGAGGATCGGCTCCAGCCACGCGGGCGCGGAAGCGTCGGGATCCTCGTTCAGGATGCTGGCACGTAGGGGGCTTTGATTGAGCGACCGGACCTGTTCGTCCTGACGCGCGACCGCGCGAAGGGCCTTGGATGCGGCTCGACTCTTCAGGTAGCGCCTCACCCCTTCCCAGAGGAGCGCTACAGAGACCGTGATCAGTGCCACGAACACGAAAAGGGTCGCGGCGGGCAGCACGGTTACCGAAGTAAGGAAGTCTGGCACGTTTCAGCTCTCCTATCGGGCCTTCGGCTGATAATTCGAGAAGAGGGTCTCCTCGAGGCTGATTCCCGCCCGTTGCAGCTGCTCCGCGGAGCGCGGGCGAATACCCGTGGCTCGGAACTCCCCTTCCACGACTCCGTCCTCCCCGATCCCCTTCCGATCGAAGAGGAAGAGATCCTGCATCGTGATGACCTCTCCCTCCATTCCCACGATCTCTGCGACGCTCATCACCCGACGTCCCCCGTCGGCGAGACGGGCCAGGTGCACGATGATGTCGATCGCCGACGCGATCTGCCGCCGCATCGCCGCCTCGCCGATCGCCACCCCGGCCATTTGGACCATGGTGTCGAGTCGGCCCAGCGCATCTCGGGGAGAGTTGGCGTGGAGCGTGGTGAGCGAGCCGTCGTGACCGGTGTTCATGGCCTGGAGCATGTCCAGAGCCTCTGCGCCTCTGACCTCACCGATGATGATCCGATCCGGACGCATTCGGAGCGCGTTGATCACCAGCTGTCGCTGGGGCACCGCGCCCGTACCCTCGATGTTCGGCGGCCGCGTCTCGAGGCGAACGACGTGCGGCTGTCGAAGCTGGAGCTCGGCGGAGTCCTCGATCGTCACGACCCGCTCGCTATGAGGGATGGATTCGGAGAGCATGTTGAGGAACGTCGTCTTACCCGATCCCGTTCCCCCCGAGATGAGAATGTTCAACCGCGCCCGGACGGCGGCTCCAATGAAGTCGAGGATGGGCTGGTTCACCGATCCGTTTCGAAGCAGATCCTCCGCCGAAAGCACGTCGCGACGGAACTTACGGATCGACACGCTCGGGCCGTCCAGGGACAGAGGAGGGATGATCGCGTTCACACGAGATCCGTCCTTGAGCCTCGCGTCGACCATCGGCGACGACTCGTCGATCCTTCGGCCCACAGCAGATACGATCCGGTCGATCACCTGCAGAAGGTGCTGATCGTTCTTGAACTTGACGCTGGTCTTCTCGAGACGGCCGTTCCGCTCGATGTAGACCGAGCCGCTGCCGTTCACGAGGATGTCCGAGATCGACTTGTCCTTCAGGAGGGGCTCCAGCGGTCCCAGACCGAAGACCTCGTAGACGAGATGCTCGACGACCTTTTCCCGTTCCTCCAGGTTCAGCGGAGTGTTCTCCTGGGAGAGCATGTGGCGGATCAGCTTCGCCACCTCCTCCTCGGCCTCCTGCTGATCACGCTCACCCAGAGAAGCCAGGTTCAGTCGTTCGAGGAGCTTGCGATGCAGCGAGGTCTTGAGCTCCTGGAACTCTGCAGAGAACTGGGAATCCTCGGTCGGCTGTATCTCGACCTTGGTCGACACCGGCAGGGGGGCGTCCAGCTCTAGGCCGTTACCGCCCCCCTTGGATGCACCGAAGGGCTTCTTCCGGGCCCACGAGGGTCCTGCCGGGCCGTTGCCTTCGGACTTATCGGATCTGGTCTTCATAGTGGCTTCTAGCTCCTTCGCTCTCCGACGCAGGATCCGGCTTTCCGCCGCAGACGGCCTGCCCGTTGGTTATCCGTGGTCTACTTTCCCACTCCGGCGAGCAGCTTCCCGAAGAGGTTGGATTTCGTCTTCCCTCCGGCCCCCATGCCGGTCAGATCGGCGGCGACCGCGTGCACGTTCTGAGCGTAGTGGGACTTCTTTCGCAGGACGGCGGGTCGACCCTCGTTGATGGAGTCGATGACCGCCCTATAGTCGTTTCGGAGCGTCCAGGAGACTTTTAGACCCAAGGTTCGCTCGACCTCACCCACCGTGATCGGAAGGGAGGGGTTGTAGCGGTTCACGATCAAACGAATCCAGTCTTCCGGCCGGCTGCCTGCGAGACCCTTCAGCAAGGGCAAAGACCGGGTGACGTTTCGAAGCGACTGGAGATCCGCCGTGCTCAGCAAGAGGATGTGGTCCGAGGCCTCGAAGGCGTTCAGCGTCACCGGGTTCAGGGTCTTGGGAGCGTCGACGACGATGTAGTCGTATTGCTCCTTCAGGAAGTTCAGGATGGCACCGATGCGGTCGCCGTCCACGCTCTGGAAGTCCGCCGGCTGATAGGGCGCCGAGAGGAGCTCCACCCCCGAGGAATCCTGCTCGATGTACGAAGCGAGCAGGCCCTCATCGACACGATGGTAATTCCGCACCAGATCGACGCTGCTGAACCGTGGCTCCATGCCCAGGAGAAGCGCGGTCTCCCCGAGCTCGAGGTCGAGGTCGACGATCAGGGTCCTCTTCCTGGACAGCTGATGCATCGCCACGGCCAAGTTGACCGCGAAGGTCGTAGCGCCAGACCCGCCCTTGGGGCTGAATACGGACAGGAGTTTCCCGAGCTCTCGACTCTTCTTGACGCCTGACGGCTTTCCGGTGCGCTTCCTGAGGCGCTCGACGAGACCGCTGACTTTCTCCGAGTCGAGCGATTTTGGGAGGAACTCGAGAATCCCGGCCTGCATGGCTTGAAGCAGAAGGTCCGGTGAGGTGACGTTTCCCGCCCCCACGACGGCCCGAGCCAGATTCGAATCCACGAGGAATTGGGCGAACTTGAGCCCGACCTGCGGATCCGACTCCAGATCTACGAAGACCACATCCGAATCGAGCTCCTGGAGCTTCTTGAGCTGCGAGTCCGTGATCGAGGTGAAGGGCTGGTCCACTTCCAGACCGAACTCCAGACCGGCCTCCGGTGAGAACACCTCGGCGAGCCGTTTCCGGAACTCGGGATCGGTGGAAATGATGGCGCCCTTCATGGCGCCGTTTCCGTTCTGCAGTTCGTCGCTCAAGGGTCTCTCCCGTTACTCACGATTCGGAGGCGCGTTCGGGCTCGGCCCGATCGGCCCCGCTGTCCGGTTGACCGTTCTCGTTTCGCTCCTCATTGGTCGGCGCCCGCCGAGCCGTCGGGTCGCATGTGCTCGAACCAATTCCAGGTGTCGATCTCGCCCGTCGGGATCTCTGGGACCTCCATATCCGGTGTCACCAGGTGCGGAGTCACCAGGACGAGGAGCTCCGTTCGGTTCTGCTGGTAGCTCGTGGACCTGAAGAGAGAGCCCAGGATCGGGATGTCACCCAAGAAGGGGACCTTGCTCACGCTTTCGGACGCCTGATTGTCCATGAGCCCCGCGATCGCGAACGTCTGACCGTCCTGCACCTCTACCACGGTGCTCGCGCGTCTCGAGAGCAACGCCGGGATCGCGAAACCGGAGATCTCCAGTCCGCTGGTGAAGTCGAGCGAGGATACCTCCGGCTCGACCGCCAGACGGATCGCTCCACTATTCGTGAGGGTTGGTGTAAAGCCGAGCCGTACACCGAACTCCTGGAACTGAATGGTGACGGCCCCGGTTGCCGACCCCGCCTGGATCACCGGATAGGGGAACTCCCCCCCGGCCAAGAAAGAGGCGGTCTCGCCAGGCACGGTCATCAGGTTGGGCTCCGCGAGGCTGTTGAACACACCCTCGGATCGAAGCGCCTGAATGAACGCGCCCAGGTTGGAGGCGTCGTGGAACAGGAAGAAGTTCACGGCGTCCGAGAAGGTCGCGTCGGGGCCCGCTGGATTGTTCAGGAGGTTCCCTCGCAGCGGATTGGCGCCGCTGCTGATCGACCCCTCGTCGTCTCCCCGGATATTCAGAGGATCCACTCTCGTGAACGACGCTCCCAGATCCTGGAGGGCGTTTCGTGTGACCTCCGCGACCCGGACCTGCAGCAGGACCTGCCCGCGGTCCGCCACCACGATCTGATCGAAGATGCTGGCTTCCGCCTCCAGGCTCTCGGTGAGTTGGAGGGCTTTCTCCGCCACCCCGGGTTGATCGGTGGTACCGGACAGGATCAGCGTATTCCCCACCGCGCTGACTTCCAGGTTCTCGCCCGGAAACAACCGATCGAGCTCGCTGTTGATGGTCGCAGCATCGAGCGTG
>JAHEKL010000136.1:0-3324 GCA_024638345.1 Gammaproteobacteria bacterium
GCAGCCGCTCATTTACGTGGACGGCGTTCGCGTCAACAACTCCACGCGCGCGGGGCCGACGCTGGCCGAGGACGAGGGCACCTTCGCGGACGACTCCGGCGACGGCGAGGTGAGCGTGCTCGACGACTTCAACCCCGAGGACATCGAGAGCATCGAGATCATCAAGGGACCGGCCGCGGCGACGCTGTACGGAACCGAGGCCTCGGCGGGGGTGATCCAGATCATCACCAAGAGAGGCTTGGAGGGTGCGCCGCAGTTCAACTTCTCGGTGCGTCAGGGCGCCAACTTCATGATGGACCCGGCTGGGAAGCTGGGCGAAATGTGGGCCTGCCGCTCGACGCTTGCGGTCTGCACCGAGGATGATGCCTTTCCGTACAACATGTACGACGAGGCGAACAAGTACATCAGCGGTGAGGTTCTCGGTCCGGACGGAGAGCGATTCTTCGATTGGCCGACGGAGAACCTTTACCAATACGGTCACGCCCAGGCCTACAACCTCGACGTCCGTGGTGGCAGCGAGACGATCCGGTACTTCCTTTCGGGTTCGTTCGAGGATCAGGAAGGGGCGGAGTGGTACAACACCGATGAGACATACCGCATGCGTGCCAACGTCGGCGTGGTGCTCTCGGACAACCTGAGCCTCGACGTCAGCACCGGATACGTGGACGGCTACACGAGGTTCGGCAATCCGGTGATCAGCGACGGTGGAACCTGGCAGGACATGAGGTGGGCGAACGGCTACTGTCTCGTTCGGATCAACCCAGGTGCTTGCAGCCTGGGTGGGTTCCAGGAGCACAAACCATCCGACGTCGCCGAGGTCGAGGGGACGCGGGATTTCAGCCGGTTCACGGGGAGCGGGACACTCAACTTCACCTATGGAAACTGGCTGACACAGCGGCTCGTGGTCGGGATCGACAAGGGCTGGGACGTGAACCGCAGCCTGTTCCCGTTGGACGTGACGTCGCCGGCCTATGACGAAACGCAGGACGGCCGTATCACGTTCTCCAAGCCGGTGACCACGGTCTTCAGCCTCGACTACGCAACCACGGCCAACTTCAGCTGGAACAACTTCACCTTCGGCACGTCGGTCGGTGCCCAGTTCTACGAGGAGGAGTTCGAGCAGTTCGAGAACACGGGCAACGGCTTCGCATCCGAGTTCTCGCGCACGATCAATCAGACCCCTCCGGCCCGGGCGCAGCTCATCTACGACTTCGTCGAGAGCAAATCCCTGGGCATCTACGTCCAGGAGGAGGTAGGCTGGAACGACCGGCTCTTCCTCACCGCCGCGGTTCGGGCGGACGACAACTCGGCGTTCGGATCCGACTTCGACCTCGAGTACTACCCGAAATTCTCGGGGACTTGGGTCATGTCCGAAGAAGCCTTCTGGGATGTCGATCTCGTCAACTCCTTCCGCCTACGCGGCGCCTGGGGCAAGGCTGGACGTCAGCCCAACGCGTTCTCCGGGCAGAACATCTTCAGCGTGATTCCCGGCCCTGGCGGGATTGCCGCGATCCAGCCGGACAGCCCCGGCAACCCGATCGTGGGACCCGAAGTCAGCAGCGAGATCGAGCTGGGGTTCGACGTGGCCATCATGGACGATCGGTTCTCCGGCGAGTTCACCTATTTCAGCCGGAAGACCGAAGATGCGCTGTTGGGTATCCAAATCCCCTGGAGCTTCGGCTTCCCCGGGGAGCGAGACCAGAACCTCGGTCGTCTCGACAGCTGGGGCTGGGAAGCCCTCGTCAACTCACGGATCTACACGAGCGACAACTTCTCTTTCGATCTTCTCGTGTCCGTGGACCACGTGGACAACGAGGTAAAGGACCTCGGAACGTTCCCTGGAACGAACAATCTCAAGTTGGGTTGGCCTTTCCCCTCCTTCTTCACGGACTACTCGATCGTCAGCGCCTCGTACGATCCGAGCGGTACTGTGGTCGACGCGCACGGAAACCGAATCCTGGCGATGTGCGACTCGGGGATCGACCAAACCCCCGCCGGCGCCGAGATTCCCTCGCAGTACGGAGTCGTTCGGGGCGGCCCGATCGCGCCCTGCCAAGACGTAGGGGCTCAGACTATTTACGATGGGCGAGGCTTCCCAACGCATACAGCCACCATCGCTCCCACGTTCAGCCTGCTGAACAACGCGCTTCAGGTCTACGCACAGTTCAGCGGGGAGTACGGCAAGACCGGTGAAGAGGCTGCCGCCGAGTGGGGCCACCGGTACAACAATACCCGGAACTCGAGACTCGAAGAGGATCCGCTTTGGGTCGCCGGAGATCGGCTGGATGACGAACGGAAGCGGGTGAACTACAACGCCGACTTCTGGAAGATGCAGGAGATCGGCCTGCGCTACCAACTGCCCGAGTCGATCGTGGGCAGGACCGGAGCGGACCGCGCATCCATCGCGATATCGGGAAGGAACTTGTGGACGGTTTGGGTCGCGCAGTCGCACATCTTTGGCGTGCCGGTCGCCGACCCGGAGTACAATGCCACCGGAGGTTTTGGTGGCGTGACCGAAGGGTCGAACGTGCACCAGATGCCCCCGCTCTCGAGTGTGAACGTCACTATGAGGGTTTCCTTCTGAGGGGCGGCGTCTACCACTCCGATCGATAGCCTTGGGGACTCCGGTGGGGCCGGGTGACGAGACCCGCTCCACCGGAGTCCTGAGGCACCTGCGGATCCGATGGAGCCTTAAACGATGATTTACGACATGATCAAGACCATGACGCAAGCGGGTCGCCGAGCGGGAAGGTCGGTCGCCGGTCTCACGCTTGGCCTTTCCATGCTGGCCCTGGGTGGATGTAGCGATCTATTGGACGTCGACCTTCCAGCCCAGCTGACGGACGAAGCCCTGGCGAATCCAGGCTCGGCTACTACGCAGATTGCGTCGGTAGTCGCCCTCTTCGGCTGCGGGTACTCGGCGTTCGCCTACCATGCCCTGGGCCACGAGGACGTATTCGAGTCCGTTGCGGGTGTGGCGGGCAACAACCACGTCTACGAGGACGAGATCACCACCGGCGACTGTGATTCGGACTCCGAAGATGACGACTATGCCGATCAGATCTCCGGCGCGCGATCTTTCGCTTACGACATCTACGACAAGCTCGACGCTTGGACGGTCGAGCAGGTGCCCGACAAGCAGGAGCTGATGGCCGTCGCGTCGCTCTATGCCGCGGCCTCGCTCGATCTCTTCGGAGAGTACCTCTGCGATATCACCATCGACGGTGGTCCACTCATGACTCCGGTGGAGACCCTGGATGTGGCCGAGGATTGGATCGGTACCGCGCTGGGTCACATCTCGAGCGCGGGTGGCGACTTTGCAAT
>JAHEKL010000136.1:3334-7496 GCA_024638345.1 Gammaproteobacteria bacterium
CCTTCGAGCCCGAATTCGCTGGTCCAAAGGAGATTTCGCCGGTGCCCTGGCAGACGCGGAGGCGGTTCCCCAGGGCTACATGGCGTGGATTCCTCGCGACGCGGGGCTGACGCTCAGGAACAAGATCTACAACGCCGGGACCGAGATCGCCTTCTCGGGCATGTTGGGCGTCAACGACTGGTGGGACGGGTTGCCGAATCCCGTGACCGGGCAGCCCTGGCCGAGCCCGATCCCCTTCACGGGGTACATCTTCCTGGGCGTCATGCCGGACGGGCGCGCCATGGGGGCGGACGGAATCCCGGTTCGGTGGGCTGAGGAGGATCGGGAGCTGGGTGCCGATCCCACTCCCCTGAACAACGGAGCCGTGCCCGACCCGCGAGTACAGCACTTCAAGAAGAGGATTCAGGGCCCCCAGCCGCGAGAAGTCCCGGACAAGTACAAGTCGAACGACGAGGACATCCCTCTGATCAACTGGAAGGAGATGTGGCTGATCAGGGCGGAAATCCAGGGTGGCCAGGCAGCAATCGATATCGTGAACGATCTGAGAGACCTCGCCGGGCTCCCTCGCGTCACCTACGCCGACCCGGGCAACTCGGAGCAGATCCGCCGCATGATCATCGAAGAGCGGCGACGAGAGCTCTTCCTCGAGGGGCGCTACTGGGCCACGAAGATCAAGAACACGGACATCCTATGGTTCCCCCGCGGAAACGGGGTCACTCCCGAGGTCGGGTACAACCTGCAATCGGGGGTTCGACTCGCTTTGGACGAGGACGAATACAACCTGAACCCCAATATCAGCCTCGCTGATCGGGCCACTGCCTGCGATCCCGACGAGGCGCCCGGACCGACGTTCTTCTAGTGATATTGACCTGAAAGGTCGATGAGGTGTTCAAGACCGGGCTCGGGGGTCAAACCCCCGAGCCCGGTTTCTTCTGCGTGGCCCTATCGGAACGGTCGGTCCCTGGGGCTACTGCCGTAGCACGATGTCGACTTCAATGGGGTCGATCGGCTCGTCCCGGAACTTGGCTTCCGCTTGACGAATATGCGTGCTCGGCTGAAGCGACAGCTCGGGTGGCGGGAGAGCTTCAATCGTAACGCAGGCGTCGAATTCCATGGTGCCTGTCAAAGTGATCGTCACACGAAACTTCCCGTCCTCGTCCGTGGAGGCATTCGTGGACGGGGCGAGCGGCACTTCGCCGCACGCTCCGTTTCTCGAAAACGTAGTGGTTCGGATGGGAATCAGTCCTAAAGGCTCCCCTGACACATCCGTCACCTGGCCGACGATGAGGATCAAGAGGTCGAAGTTGGGCCCTGGCCCCAAGCCGTCCCCCGTAGGACTACCCCCACAACCCCAGAGCAGAGCTGTCAGGCAGGCCCCGGCCAGGAGCTTCAAGGGAACGGATCTGGATGGCTCGGCGGACATAGGCGCAGCGCGATGGAGGAACATGCGACGAAACCCGAGACGCACTAGTACCGATGTCGCATCGATAGGTGCCTGACGACCGACCGGCCCAACGAGTCATGGAGAAAGGGCCGCCTGCCTATCGGAACCCTCGTTCCAGGTCGAGGATTAGACATTGAGCGGCGGTTCTCCCGCGCCCATCCGGAAGCCCTATTCGAGCCCAGGAGCTCGATGTCGAATCTCTCCGAAGTCCACCCGCGACCGGCACCTCCCATATTGACGCGTTGGCCTTGGTGTTTCGGGTTGACCGCTATCATGGCGGCCGTCTCGGCCTGTGGAAACGCCCCTTCATCGGTCGCCGACGGTCCCGGGAACCAGGTGCCCTTTGCAGATTGCACGCTGGATCGGCGCTTCCTCCTGGTCTCGGTCGCACGCGATGCCATCCCGTCGATCGACGATCCGGTATGGGTGCGGGCCAACGTGGTCGTTCCCGACTACCTGGATCCGGACACCCGGATCATCGGGGTCATCGCGGGAGGCCTGGCCTGGGCGATCCCCCACAACGTTCTTTGGCACCATGAGGTCGTGAACCTCGACACAGGCGGCACCACGGGCGACAAGCTCGCGATCACCTACTGTCCCCTCACGGGCTCTTCCGTGGTATTCGACCGGCGCTCGGTCGGAGGCGCCACGATGGGGGTATCTGGTCTCCTCTTCAAGAACAACCTGATGCTCTTCGACCGGCGACAACCCGAGGAGTCGCTCTGGCCCCAGATGCTCGGGGCCGCGGGCTGCGGCCCGCGCACGGGGACGGAGCTGAACCGGCACCGGTTCGTGGAGATGCGTTGGTCCGAGTGGGTGTCTCTCCACCCTTCGACGAGCGTGCTCGCCCAGGACCAGGGATTCGACCCCGTGGGCTTCGACTACACCAGCTTCGGCTACCCGTACGGGCCTTACCGGGACGTGGAAGCGCCCTTCAGCAACGCGATGCCCCCGATGGATCGCCGTCGTTTCGCCAAAGAGAGGGTCCTGGGTGTTCCATCCACCGGTGCCGACCCCGGGATCGCCTTTCCGTTCGGTGCCCTGACCGAAAAGGACGGATCGCACCAGGTGGTCGGGTTCGAGTATGCGGGCGAGGCGGCCATCGTGTTGTGGAGCGACGATGCCCAAGGCGGAGCGGCCTTTCGTCCCGCGACTCGGTCCGGGGTTCCCGTAGCGCTTCGGGCTACGTCGTCGGGTTTCCAGGACGATGGGACCGGCAGCCGATGGACGCTCGAGGGGTTGGCGGTCTCGGGGCCCCTGGAAGGGGAACAACTCGTGTCCCTCGACGACAGCTACACGGCCTTCTGGTTCGGCTGGGCGTCCTTCTACCCGGACACCCGTCTCTGGGAGGGTTGAGCTCGGACGCCCCTACGCGTGATCGTTCTCCCCACCCCAGGCGATGAGCACTGAAGCGGGAACCCCTTCCGCGATCCTGCGGCCCCGGCTGGAGATCAACGCCTCCAAGAGGCGTGGGCGACCCGAAGGCCCGAGGATGACCAGGTCCTGATCTTCGGCCCGTGTCGCGATGGCTTCGACGGGGTCGTCCGAATAGACGACCTCCAGCGGTCCCAGCGAGGCGAGCCCGTCCGCCTCCAAGCGCTGGGCCAGCTTCTTCCCTGCCTCGGGGCCGGCTTCGGGCTTCGCCGCATGGAAGAAGGTGATGCTGGAGCCCTCTACCGCGGCTAGCGCGCGACACAGATGACCGGTCAGCCTGAGTGGGGCGACCGAAGTGAGGGGAACGAGTATCCGATGGATGTTCGCGCGTCGGAACTTGGCGACCACCACGTCGGCGTGCGTCTTTCTCGCGACTCGATGCATCGCCCGGTCGAATCGCTCCTCGCCCTCGTCCTCGCGCGGCGGACCCACCTCGTCTCCGGAGTACCCCACCAGAATCATGCCGGCGTCGTGACTCTCGGCCGCGGCGAGGAGCCCCTCGTCCACGCTCCGAGCCACCTCGATGAGACCGCCTGCGTCCACCTGCGCAGCGAGCGCCTTGGCCTGTACTTCCTCGAGGAAATCCCTCGCCCGAACCACCTCCGGAGAGAACCGCCCAGTCGTGAGGCTGATCTGATTCGCGACCTTCACGACGTGCGTGAGCACGATCTTCCAGGGCTTTGCCCGGGCCAGTACGGCCGACAGGCGGACGAGGTCGTCCGCAGTCGCGGGATTCGAGACTCCCACGATCAGGGTTCCCGGATGCCTCTCTGCCCCCTTCGTTCTCACGATCTCCTCCCGGCCTCTACGGAGACGTTCGGGTGCGCCCGAACCAACCCCAATGAGCACCCCTCCACATCACTCAGCTGGGCCGCAGCCTCGTTCACGCGGCTCACGCCCAGACCCGAGACCCCCATGAGCAGTAGGTCGTTCCGCTCCGCCTCCGCGCGAAGCACGTCCAGGGGCGACACGGCGGGGATCGCTCGGACCATCGCTCGAACCGAGACGCCGAGATCGACCTCGAGGGCGCGCTCCGTATCGAACCGCTCCTCCTCGTCGGCCTCCGAATCGATGACCCTGGCGACGGTGAGCTCGGCGTCCCACGCGGTAACCAACCGCGACGCGACCAGCAGGGCCAGATCGGCGTGAGGACCCTCGTCCAGTAGTAGGAAGATACGTCGGGCCGGTACGGGTCCATCTTCTCGAAACAGCACGAGATGGGTCCGCAGATGTCGGTCGAGCGATTCGAGCAGAGCGTCTTCGGCCTGCGCGGGTCCGTGTCCT
>JAHEKL010000137.1 GCA_024638345.1 Gammaproteobacteria bacterium
GCCATGAAGGGACTCCCACCCGACCTGCTCCGAGACAACGAGGCTTTCGAGCAACTCGCAATCCGGATCTTCCGCTATCAAGTCGAAGCCAACCCCGTCTACGGGGCATTCGTGCGAACACGCGGCATCGATCCGGATGCCCTGACTGCGTGGAGCGAGATTCCTCCCGTGCCAACCCGCGCATTCAGGGAATTCGACCTTCTCACGCTGGATCCCCGGCCAGTCGAGGTCACCTTCCGAACGAGTGGCACCACCCGCGGCTCCGGCAATCGAGGCGCTCATCACGTCAGAGATCTGTCTCTGTATCGCGCCTCGCTCATGAGCTCGGCGTCTCGGTATCTGCGCCCGGAGCTCGTCACCACCGCCTGCGCACAGAAACCGCACATCCGCATTCTGAGTCTGACTCCGAGTCCCACCGAAGCACCCGAGTCGTCCTTGGTCTTCATGATCGGCACATGGGTGAGCGAGTGGGACGACGGGCACGGCCGATTTCTGGCAGACCCCAGCTGGATGCTGCGAGCCTCGGACGTCGAAGCTGCGGTTCGAACCGCCTCGCAGGACGGGATCCCGGTGCTGCTGGTGGGAACGGCGTTCGGCTTCGTTCACGTTCTGGCCGATCGCGGCCGCACGACCCATTCCGGGCTCCCGGACGGATCCGTCGTCGTCGAGACAGGGGGATTCAAGGGTAGGAGCCGAGCGGTGCCTCGCGCGCAACTCTACGAAGAAGTCTCGCGATACTTCGACGTTCCGGTGGGTCGGATCGTCAACGAATACGGAATGACCGAGCTGTTATCGCAGTTCTACGAGCCGGTGCTGCTCGAGGGAGGGCCGGTCGACCCTATGAAACGGCGGCACGTGGGTCCCCCTTGGGTCCGGAGCCGCATCGTCGACCCGTTCACCCTCGAACCAGTCGCGCCCGGAGAGCGTGGCATCCTCTGCCATCTAGACCTTGCCAATCTGGACTCGGCGATCTCGATCCTGACGGAGGACCTGGCGGTGGCTGTGGATGACGGCTTCCGGCTTCTCGGTCGCTCCGGTTCCGCCGAGCCCAGAGGATGCTCAATGATGATGGAGGAGCTTCTCGAGGCCCAAGAAGAGTCCCTCGAGTGAGTGCGCGGACGACGTTCCACCTTCCGGGCGGATCCACCGGTTTCGAGCTGGAGGAACTGAGCCCCGAGCTCGAAGACCCGAGAGGGCCCGCCCAGTCGATCGGATCCCGTCGCCACTGGGCCCGTTTCTCACCGGACGGCGCCAGGAGCTTGCTCGACTCCCTGAGACGATCGCGTCCCGTGCTCGATCGTCGGAAGAGCGTAGAGATCATCCGGACGTTGGGACGCGTTGGCCGGCGCTTCACCGATCCGACCGATTCTCTGCGGATCGAAGCCGAGGCACGACTGCCCGACGAGGCGGCGATCTCCTCCGGGATGGCGACCGCGATCATCGATGGAATGGCTCGCGACTGGGACGCCGGGCGGCTTGAAAGGCTCCTGAGCGCGGAGTTCCCCGACCCGCTCGTTCTCGACGGATTTCGTCCGGACGGAGAGTCCCAGGTCTGCCGGGCCTGGGGCCCCTCTCTCGCTCTTCATGTGGCATCGGGAAACGTGCCCGGGGTCGGCGTCACGTCGATCATCCGGTCGTTGATCGTCAAATCCCCGGTGCTTCTGAAACCGGGCCGGGGGGACATCTCGCTTCCGTTGCTCTTCGTCCGCGGGCTGGGGCAAGAGGACCCGACGCTCGCGGGTGCAGTCGCGATCGTCTACTGGCCGAGAGGAGAGGGCGGAGCGCTGGAGGAGCTGGTCATCGCAGAGGCCGACGTCGCCGTCGCCCACGGAGGGGACGGATTCGTCCGCCAGCTGCGCCGGCGGATACCGCCCACCACGCCACTGGTAGCGTACCATCATCGGATCTCCGTCGGGGCCGTCGCGAGGGACGAGCTTCGATCGCCCGCGTCGGCGGCACAGGTCGCGCTCCACGCAGCTCGTTCGGTGGCTCTGTTCGATCAGCGTGGGTGCGTCTCCCCTCGGGTGATCTGGGTGGAGGAGGGGGGTGAGATGGCGCCGGCCGACTGGGCCCCCCTGCTAGCGAGTCACCTCGGCAGACTCGGATCAGAGCTGCCGTCGCCGTCGGGCGACCTGACTGCCGGGGCCCGTTTGCGCCAACGGATCGACACGGTCGAGCTGAAGACCGCCGCGGGCGGGCAAGATCGCGTCTTCTCGGCTGGACCCGGGGGCACGGTGTTCTTCGAATCCGAGCCCGCACCGTTCGAACCGGTCGCGAGCGCCGGCCGCGCCGTCGTAGTCAAGCCGATCGCCGATCTCGGAGATCTCGCCGATGTGCTTCAGCCCTGGCGAAGGTGGCTCCAGACGCTTGCCGTGGCGGCGCCCGACGCGCGACGACTGGACCTGGCAGAGCGGCTTCTGGATTCTGGGATTACGAGGGTGACGACCTTCGCGAGACAGCCCTGGCCACCCGCCTGGTGGCGTCACGACGGAAAAGGTGCACTCAGGACTCTGGTCCGCTGGGTTGTGATGGAGACGGACGAGCCGCCACCCGAGAGCTGAGCTACCCTCGGGTCACTCGTCCGTTTGCTGTTCGGAGCGCCAGATCACCATCTGGCGCGTGCCGGTGGAGTTCTCCTCCACCCGCACCGTGAGCACATCACCTTCTTCGATGCCGAGATCGTCCCGCATATCCTGCGGAATCGTTACCCTCCCACCAACGCCGACGGTCACATCGCTATAGTAGCGAGTCCGGTAGATGGCCATCCGATTCCCTCACAGGTCAGGTAAGGAACGATTGTGATTGCAGAACGGAGCGATGCAGTTGTGGACAAGCGTTTCAAGACCCCGCGCCCGTTCGAAGGATCCCGCCCCCGAACCGCTGGCCGAAGGTTCGACTTCCACGCGCAGGTTCGATCCATGTCCTCCGGGGGTCAGGGGAGCAGCGATCTCAGAAACGACGAGAGCTGATGCTCGTCCAGGTCGTGAGCTTTCCGCACCGCCTCCTCGTAGGAAGCCTCTATGATCACCGCCGTAGTCCTCAAGACGCTCTCCCCTTCCGCCCGGTCCGCCGCCGAGAACGCGAGGTTGCCCCGGTAAGACCCCGGGCGCCGGAGATCCTCGTCGAACTCCAGGTAGACATCCCAGAATCGGCCCTCGTGGCTGATCGTGGCCAGGTGTTGACCGGATGAGGGCCTCCGGTCGTGTGGGGGGGTGGAAGAGGCAGAGCTCATGAACCCTAGGGTATCATTGGAACGGCCCGACCACCACCTCCCGGGCCGCACGGAGCCCGGCTGGCCGAGCCCGATGCGGCCCGCTGGGAAGCTTCCTTTCCGGGTCTTCGGTCCCACGTTGACGCCCCGGGGTGGGCTTTCTAACTTCCGGCGCTCGCTAGGCACAGGGAAGCTTTTCTTTGCTTTCCCAGGACCGAGAAGGGACGCGTGATGAAGAAGCCGTGCTCCAGTTTGCCGCTTGCGATGCTCCTGGTGTCGACACTCGTAGCGTCGCTTTCGGCTCAGGAGGATCCGACCCAGGAGCAGACGGAAGCTGCCGCGCCCGCCGAGATCGGGCCCTCCGGGCAGCCTATCGCCTTCCCGCATGACGTTCACGCCGGCGAGTATGAGATCGACTGCCAGTACTGCCACTTCTCTGTGGAGCGATCGATGCGAGCGGGCATCCCGCCGGTCGCTACCTGCATCGGGTGCCACGCATTCGTTGCCGGAAGCCAGAACCCTGAGGAAATCACCCGACTGCGGGAGTACGCCGACAGACAAGAGGCGATCCCCTGGAATCGGATCTACAAGGTCGCCGACCACGTCCAGTTCCCTCACATGCGTCACATCGCCGCAGGAGTGGAGTGCTCCAACTGCCATGGGAACGTCCAGGAGATCGAGGTGATCCAGCAGGTCAATCAGCCCCTGAGCATGGGCTGGTGCCTCGGCTGCCACATCGAGAGCGGCGCTTCCCGCGACTGCACGGTTTGTCATTACTGATGACGCTCTTCATCGAGGAGCATGGGCCCGTGTCCCCTGCGCGGCGATCGATCGCCCGGACGAGCCAGCGGCCATGAGCGATGGATTCGGCAGGCGCGACTTCCTGAAGGTACTCGGCGTCAGCGGCGCCGGGGCCGGTCTGGTGGGTTGCTCCACGGACCAGGTCGAGAGACTGCTACCGTACGTGAATCCCCCGGAGGAGATCACGCCCGGTGTCGCGACATGGTACTCGACGGTATGCGGCGAGTGCTCCGCCGGATGCGGTGCGTGGGTGAAGACCCGAGAGGGCCGGGCAATCAAGCTCGAGGGGAACCCGAACCACGTCATCTCGCAGGGGGCCCTCTGTTCCCGCGGCCAATCCGCCGTTCAGGGCCTTTACGATCCGGATCGGCTGACTCAGCCGATGACTCGGTCGGAAGACGGCACGCTTCAACCGATTACCTGGGAAGAGGCTGAGTCCGCCTTCACTCAGGCGGTAGCCGGGGCGGGCTCGAATGTCTTGATGATCAGCGGAAAGACCGGTCCGACTCTAGCGGCTCTCCAGGAGCGGCTGACGACCGCGATCGGCGGCCGGCGGATCGAGTATGACGCCGCGTCCGAGGCCCCCCTCCGGGAAGCCTCGAGGATGGCCTTCGGCACGGACGCCGTCCCCTCCTTCGATCTCGAGGCCGCAGGCATCGTCTACTCTTTCGGAGCCGACTTCCTCGAGTCGTGGGTCTCTCCGGTCGAGCATGCCCGAGGCCTCTCGCGCGCCAGCGGGACGGACGATTCCTTCGAGAAGAGCCGGTTCGTCTTCATTGGCCCTCGTCTGTCTCTGACCGGTCAGAACGCGGACGAGTGGATCCCGACGGAGGCGGGAGCCGAAGGGCTGATCGCGCTCGGAATCGCCAACATCATCGCCTCCAGTGGCGGGGATGCCGGACCTTACGCCGAGCTCCTGGCGGCCTACGGCCCCCAGGCCGTCTCGACTCAGACCGGGGTTTCCGTCGAAACCCTCCAGGATCTTGCCGAGCGATTCGTTTCGGAGGGGCCGGGGCTCGCCCTGGGGCCGGGTGTTGCCGGCCAGGGTCGAAATGCGACCGCGGCCAATCTCGCCGTCTTGGTTCTGAACGCGGTCGGAGGAGCTCTCGGAACCACACTGCATCCCGAACGACCACATCTCAGTACTACGACGGCGGGCGCCGGCGATCTTCTCGCGGCCATTGGGACGCTCGGACAAGCCCAGACGGTGATCCTGCACAACACGAATCCGGCATACACACTTCCATCGAGCGCCGGATTCGTGGAAGCGCTCTCCTCGGTACCGTTCACCGTCGCAATCACCGATCGACTGGACGAAACCTCGAGCCAGGCCGACCTGGTCCTGCCCGATCGTCACTTCCTCGAGTCGTGGGGTGACTCGAACCCGAGACCGGGTCTGTGGGCGATCCAGCAGCCAACGATGCAGCCGGTCCCTCACTTCGATTCCCGGTCGTCCGGGGACGTTCTTCTCGCTCTGGCTCGGGGTCTCGGACAGGATTTCGGGGCCGAGACCTTCCACGACTACCTGCGGGCATCCTGGACCGAGCTACACGCGGCGTCGGGAATCGCGGAGCCCTTCGAGACGTTCTGGCGCCGGGCTCTGCAGGAAGGCTCCGTCGAAGTCCCGGTCGCCGAGCTCGCTGCCGGTCTTCAGGCACCCGATCGCGCGCTGAGCTTCGATGCCCCGGCGCTGGACGGAGAAGGGCTCACCCTGCTCGTCTATCCCTCTTCGAGGTTCGGCGATGGGCGACTCGCCAACCGCTCGTGGCTACAGGAGCTCCCCGACCCGGTCTCGAAGATCGCCTGGCACTCGTGGATCGAAGTTCATCCGGAGACCGCAGCCGATCTCGGCCTCTCCAGTGGCGACATCGTCAGAGTGACCTCGCCTCACGGCGAGCTCGAGGTGCCGGTCTGGACCTTCCCCGGCATCCTGCGCACCACGGTGGCCCTTCCCATGGGGGGCGGGCACACCCGTTTCGGCCGGTACGCAGACAATCGCGGGGTGAATCCCATGAATCTCCTGCCTGCGGAAGCTGAGCAGACCTCAGGCTCGCTCGTCCATCTCGCGACACGTGTCACGTTGGAGCCCACGGGTGAACGGCGTGGGATAGCTACGATCGAGGGGTCCGCGGATCAGCGGCATCGCCCCATCGCGCCCGCCGTCGAGTTGACCGCGCTTCGGACGGGTGAGTTCCACGCGGAAGAACATGGGGAGATTCACGAACTTCAGGCCGTGGGAGGGTTCGTCCCCGTGCCCACCGAGGCCGCCCCGGAGGACTTTCCTCTGGAGGGAGCACGCTACGGGGAGTACGATCCGGACGCGTATCCGCGTTGGGCCATGGCCATCGACCTCGATAAGTGCACCGGATGCTCCGCGTGCATCACCGCGTGTCAATCCGAGAACAACGTGGCCACGGTCGGCGAGGATCAGATGATGATGGGGCGTGACCTGCATTGGATCCGTCTCGAACGGTTCTATGAGGAGGTCAACGCAGACGAGCCCGGCCCGGTGGACATCCGCTTCGTTCCGATGCTCTGTCAGCACTGCGGAAACGCGCCGTGCGAGCCGGTCTGCCCCGTGTACGCCGCCTATCACACTCCCGAGGGCTTGAACGCGCAGGTCTACAATCGATGCGTGGGCACCCGCTACTGTGCGAACAACTGCCCCTACAAGGTGCGGGTCTTCAACTGGTACAACTTCTCCGACGTGCCCGAGCCCCTCAACTGGCAGTACAACCCGGACGTCACCGTCCGCAGCCGGGGCGTCATGGAGAAGTGCTCGTTCTGCGTGCAGCGGATCCGCCAGGCCGAGAACCGAGCGACGCTGGAGGGTCGTGCGCTCCGCGACGGAGACGTGGTCCCGGCATGTCAGCAGAGCTGTCCGGCCGAGGCGATCGTCTTCGGTAACATTCGAGACCCGAGCTCGCGAGTCGCCCAGTTGTCGGAGAGTGAGCGCACCTACCGGATCTTGGATGTGCTCATCAATACGCAGCCGGCCGTGAACTACCTGCGGAAGGTCACCTTCCACCCCGTGGAAGACATCCATGTCTGACCTGACCGTCGAGAGGCAGCGAGGCGCGCAGACCCACCCGGACGTTGAGACGTACGGCGAGGTCAATGTCGATATCCTCAAGATGCTCTCGCGACCGGGCAAGCTCTGGTGGTTCCTGTTCGGGTTGGCGGTCGCCGGTATCGGTCTCCTCGCGTTCTCATGGGGAAATCAGCTCATCAACGGCATCGGGCTGAGCGGACTGAACACACCGGTCGGATGGGGCGTCTACATCACCAACTTCGTCTTCTGGGTCGGTATCGCGCACTCGGGCACGCTGATCTCCGCGATTCTCTACCTGTTCCGCGCCAAGTGGAGGCAGTCCATCTACCGCGCGGCCGAGGCGATGACCGTGTTCGCGGTCATGACAGCGGGGCTTTTTCCGATC
>JAHEKL010000138.1 GCA_024638345.1 Gammaproteobacteria bacterium
TTCCACCCCGAACCGGCTGCCGTCCTTCCTACGAGCCAGACCGCCCGCCTCCGAGAGGATCACCAGACCGGCAGCGACATCCCAGGGCTCGAGCCGAGTCTCCCAGAACGCGTCGAGTGAGCCCTGAGCGAGATAGCACAGGTCGAGGGAAGCGCATCCGCCACGCCGGATCCCTGCGCAGGCCGGGAGGACGAAGTCGAGCTCCCGAAGGTACGAGGGAAGCTCCGCCAGCCGTTTGAACGGAAATCCCGTCCCGATCAACGCCAGGTGGAGGTGCTGCACGGACGAAACGCGGATCGGCGTGCCGTCCTTGAACGCTCCATCGCCCTTCGCCGCCCACCACCGCTCTCCCGTGGCCCCCGCGACTACGGCTCCAACCACCGGCTCTCCGGATACCGCCAGGCCCACAGAGGCAGCGTAGGAGGGGTGCCGGTGCAGGAAGTTGGTCGTGCCGTCCAACGGATCCACGATCCAACGTGGCACATCGGCCCGCGCCGACACGCTCCCGCCTCCGGCAGTTTGAGGATCGTCCTCCTCGGAGAGTATCTCATGGTCCGGAAATCGCCCCCGAATGACTCGGAGGGCGGCATCCTGCGCGTCCAGGTCGACGCGCGACACGAAGTCAGCCGTCCCCTTGAGGGTCGCTTGATCCACCGGAACCCGCCCCTCCCACTCGGAGTGCACACGGGCGGCGGCTTCCGCCGCGTCGAGCGCGGTCGCGATCAGATCGGTTGTCTGGGTCATGATGGACTGCGACGGGCAACGGCTCGTTGGAGGGGTCGCCGGGCTTCTGGCGCGCCGCTAAGTTAGCGGCTCCACGAAGCGCCGACCACGGCAGTCCCCTCCGACCAACCACAGCAGCGATCGTGAGTCACGCCAAACAGGGGCGGGTCTTCAGCGGCATGCAGCCTAGCGGCGAGGCTCATCTCGGGAACTACCTGGGGGCGTTGAGGCAGTGGGTCGAGCTTCAAGAGACGCACGAGTGCTTCTTCTGCGTCGTGGACGAGCACGCGATCACCGGCGAGTATTCTCCAAGTGATCTTCCTGGGAGGGTGTTCGATCTTGCAGTGAGCTTCCTCGCGGTGGGTCTGGATCCGGCACGGAGCACGATCTTCGTGCAGTCCGACGTGTCCGAGCACGTGGTTCTCGCGTGGCTCTTCAACGCGGTCGCACCCGTGGGTGAGCTGGAGCGGATGACTCAATACAAGGACAAGTCCACGAATCTCGAGTCGATCCCCGTCGGGCTCCTCAACTACCCGGTGCTTCAGACGGCGGACATCCTGCTCTACCGCGCGGATCTCGTACCTGTGGGGGAGGATCAGCTTCAGCATCTCGAGCTCTCACGCGAGATCGCGAGGCGGTGGAATGCTCGGTTCGGAGAGTATTTCCCGGAGCCACAACCCGTCATCAGCAGGGCCGGGAGGATCCTCGGGCTCGACGGAAACGCGAAGATGAGCAAATCTCTCGGAAACACGGTCGGGATCCTGGCGGAACCCGAGGAGATCTGGGAACGTGTCCGGACCGCCGTGACGGATCCACAGAGAGTCCGTCGGACGGACCCCGGCCGCCCCGAGGTGTGCAACGTGTACAGCCTTCACAAGTTCTTCACCCCGCCGGAGGAGCTTCCGGACATCGCCGCGCAGTGCCGCGGGGCGACTCGAGGCTGCGTCGACTGCAAGAGGATCCTCTCGGACCACATCGCAGAGCACTTTGCGCCCATTCGGGAGCGTGCCCGCGATCTGAAGGCTGATCCCAATCAGGTTCGCGAGATATTGGACGCCGGGGCGGAGAAGGCCAGAGCCGAGGCCCGCGAGACATTGGAGGAAGTTCGTGAGCGCATGGGAATGCGGTGGCGCGATCTTCCCATCCTGTCCACATGACTGCCGCCAAAGCGAGCCCGGAGGGGAGAGGAAGGGTCACTGAGATCTTCAGGGCCGCGATCGAGCGAGGGGCCAGTGATATCCATATCAAGACCGGGGACGTCATCCGCGCCCGCATCGATGGGCGGCTCGAGGCGCTCACGGAAGAGCGTCTGGGGCCCGATGACGTCAAGGCCCTGGCCCAGAAACTCATCCCGCACGAGCGCGACCGCGCTCGTATCGAGGAGATCACGGACTACGACTGCTCGTGGGGTCTTCCCGGACTCGGCCGATTCAGGGTGAACGTCCTTCGGCAGCGGGGCACCTTCATGATCGTCATGCGGGTGATCCCCATCGAGGTTCCGTCGCTGGAGGAACTGAGGCTCCCCGCGATCCTCAAGCAGATCGCGGATGCCGAACGAGGGCTCATTCTGGTGACCGGGATCACCGGGTCGGGCAAGAGCTCCACCATGGCGGCGATCGTCGAGCACATCAATCAGACTCGACGCAAGCACATCGTGACGCTCGAGGACCCGATCGAGTTCCTCCACCGCGATAAGAAGTCGTCGATCACTCAGCGTGACATTGGTACGGATACCCGGTCCTTCGCGACCGGGCTCAGGGCGGCGCTCCGACAGGATCCGGATGTGATCATGATCGGGGAGATGCGAGATACGGAGGCGATCGACATCGCGATCAAGGCCGCGGAGACCGGCCACCTGGTCATATCCACGGCGCATACCCAGGGTGCGGCTCAGACCATCGCGCGACTGGTTTCCGTATTCCAATACCGCGAGCAGGAGATGGTCCGCATCCGACTCTCCGAGGCTTTGAAGGCCGTGGTCTCACAGAGGCTCCTGCCTCTGGCCAACGGCACGGGTCGTGTCGTGGCATGCGAGGTCATGATCGTGACGGCGACGATCCGCGACTGCATTCGAGACTTCGAGCGTGTGGCCGAGATTACGGACCTGATCGCGGAAGGTCGGGATCACTATGGCTCTCAGACTTTCGATCAGCATCTCCTCGAACTCGTGAAGGACGAAACGGTGGACTTCTCCGTGGCGAAGGCAGCCGCCACGAATCCCAGCGACTTCGATCTGAAGGTGAACTTCTTGGCGGAGGGGACGACCTGATGGTGAGCCATGACTGGGGTCGAGAAGTCATCGATCGGCTGTCCGGTGTATTCGTTCCCGCTACGAGCCCTTTCGACCCCGCCACGGGGGACCTCGACACGGCCGCGCTACGCGCGAACCTCGAGCGGGTGTGCGCTACGATGGTGAGTGGGGTGGTCATCGGAGGAACGACGGGCGAGGCGGTACTCCTGACGGACCGGGAGCGGACCTCGGCGGTCGAGACGGCCCGCGATTGCCTTTCAGAAGATCAATTGCTCCTCGCTGGAACCGGTGCCGAGTCGACCCGTGAGACGACCCGTCTCACTGCGGAGGCTTCGCGGGCGGGAGCGGATGCGGTGCTGGTCCAGCCTCCCGCCTACTACAAGAAGGCGCTCGGTCACGACAGTCTCGTCGGACACTATCGGGCAGTGGCCGATGAGTCGCCGGTCCCGGTGATTCTTTATCAAGCTCCGCTCAGCTGCAGCACGATAGAGCTCTCGACGAGCCTCGTCGCCGAGTTGTCCGAGCACCCGAAGATCGTCGGTCTCAAGGATTCGCGCGGGGACCTGCCGGCCCTCGCCGATCACCTCACTCACGTGGAGAAGGACTTCCGCGTCTTCATCGGAAACGGCGCCAAGCTCTACGCGGCACTCGAGCTGGGAGCCGCTGGCGGAATTCTCGGGGTGGCCAACCTGGTCCCGGCCGAGGCGGCTGAGATCTTTCGTAGCTTCGAAGACGGACGCACCGCGGAGGCGGGTAGGATCCAGGAGCGCATCGCTCCGCTCCACAACCAGATCGTGGGTGGCCACGGGGTACCCGGGGTCAAGGCCGCGCTCGATCTACTGGGCGCGAGCGGGGGGCCTCCGAGATCTCCCCTGCGGGCGATCGACGAGCGGACGACCGAAGTCATCCGAGGCCTCCTCAGCGAAGCCGGTTTCCTTGACACTCCCGTGGGCCAGGCCTAGCTTTTCCTCAAGGATCCAGCAGGCAAGAGCCCATCCCCCGGGGACGGGCTTTTTTCATGTCCATACCTATCCGGCTGCACCCCGAAACGGACCGAGTTCCGAGCCGCTCGGGGCTTTCGATAGACGTACAGCGAGGAGCGAGTTCAGCAGTGCCGCAACGATCTAGAGACGCTGGCTGCGTCGTCGTGGTCGGGTGTCAATGGGGTGACGAGGGGAAGGGAAAGATCGTCGACGTGTTGGCCGAGAGCGTGGACGCCATCGCGCGTTATCAGGGAGGAGCGAACGCGGGCCACACGGTCCACGTGGGCGAGCAGGAGTTCGTGCTCCACCAGATCCCGTCGGGAATCCTGCACCCCGGGAAGCGATGTCTTCTTGGAAACGGTGTGGTCCTCGACCTGGTCCAGTTCTTCGAGGAGTTCGATGCCTTGGCCACCCGCGGGGTCGAGCCCGGAGATCGGGTGGGTGTGAGTTGGCGGGCCCATCTGCTGCTCCCCTATCACCGTGTTCTGGATCGCGTGGCGGAGGATCAGGCGCGTGACAAGATCGGGACCACGGGTCGGGGGATCGGGCCGGCCTACGAGGACAAAGTGGGTCGGAGGGGAATCCGGGTCGCCGACGCCAAGGACCCGGAGAGGTTCACCGATCTGGTGCAGGACGGTGCCCGCAGAGCGAAGACACGACTGGAGGCGATGGGGTTCGAGCACGAATCCACCCTCGACGACGAAATCAGGCGGTGCCTGGAGCTACGAGGCCGACTGCTCGAGATCGCGACCGACGCTGGCGGGGAGGTCGACGATCTGCTTTCGTCTGGGAGAAGAGTGCTCTTCGAGGGTGCACAGGGGACCGCGCTCGACCTCGACCACGGCACCTATCCGTACGTGACATCCTCGAACACGACCGCAGCCGGGGCTGCGATCGGCATCGGGGTGGGACCGACCCGTATCGAGTCGGTGTTGGGCGTCGTGAAGGCCTACACGACCAGGGTGGGAAACGGACCGCTACCAACTGAGTTCAGCCCCGAGATGGACGCGCACGTCCGCGAGCTGGGGGGTGAGTTCGGGGCGACGACCGGGCGGCCACGCAGATGTGGCTGGTTCGATGCCGTTCTCGCCCGCTACGCAGCGCGAGTCAACGGGCTCACCGGTCTCGCGGTGACCAAGCTCGATGTGCTCGACACGCTCCCCGAGATCTGCATCGGAACGAGCTATCGAATGCCGGACGGTGAGGCCAGCGACTTTCCGGCGGACACGCAGAACCTGGTGGAGGCACGCCCGGTCTTCGAGACGCTTCCAGGATGGAACACTTCGACCTCCGAAGCACGCTGCCTCGATGATCTGCCGACGAACGCGCGCCGCTATCTCGAGCGCATCGAGGAGATCGTGGGCGCTTCGATCGAGATGGTCTCGGTCGGCACCCGTCGAAAGCAGGTCATCCACGTCGCCTGAGCTGATCACGCGGCTCCTTCACATCGTTGGGAACGGCCATTACCTTGGAACGCTCCGTTTCCAGGGGTGGCCGCTTTCGCGAGGGTGCGACCGGTCTCCGCCGTTCTGAAACCCGGAGGTCCGGGTCGTTCATGTTCGATGAGCTGAGCCAAAAGCTGGACTCGGTCCTGAGCCGTCTCCGGCAAAGGGGTGTGCTCACCGAGCCGATGATCCGGGAGGGCCTGCGCGAGGTAAGGCGCGTTCTGCTCGAAGCGGACGTGAACTACCGAGTGACCCGAGAGTTCGTCGAGAGGGTCCAGGAGCGGGCGGTGGGCGAGGAGATCCTGGGTTCGGTTTCTCCCGGTCAGCAAATCGTCAAGGTGGTGCACGACGAGCTGGCGGCGTTGCTGGGAGACGACGCTCCAGGTATCGATTGGTCCTCGGTCCCGCCGACCGTGGTCCTGGTCGTGGGCCTTCAAGGCTCTGGAAAGACGACGACGGCCGCGAAGCTCGCGCGAAGGTTTCGCCGTCAGGGACGCGAACCGATGCTGGCCGCCTGCGATCTTCAGCGGCCGGCCGCGGTAGACCAGTTGGTGACTCTGGGTCGACGAATCGAGGTTCCCGTACACGAGGGGACCTCTGGCGGTGACCCCGTGGCCACGGCCTCGAGCGCACTCGGGCGGGCGAGAGAGAGTGGGATCGCGGCGCTCATCGTGGACTCTGCGGGCCGGCTGCAGATCGACGCGCCGATGATGGAGGAGCTCGGACGTATCAAGTCCGCCGTATCTCCGCACGAGATTCTCTTCGTGGCGGATGCCATGACGGGTCAGGAGGCGGTCCGAATCGCCGAAGGGTTCGACGAAGCCCTCGGCCTCACCGGGATCATCTTGACCAAGATGGACGGGGACGCGCGTGGGGGAGCGGCGCTCTCGATTCGAGGAGTGGTCGGAAAGCCGATCAAGTTCGTCGGTGTTGGTGAAGGGCTCGAAGATCTGGAGATCGTCGACCCGAGAAGACTGGCGGGTCGGATTCTCCGGCAGGGCGACGTAGTCGGATTGGTCGAGCGGGCCCAACGCGCTGCGGATCAGGAGGAGTCGGAGAAGCTACAGGCGAAGGTGTTGGGGGAGGGACGGTTCACGCTGGAGGACTTCCTCACCGCGTTGAAGCAAGTCCAGCGCATGGGGCCGCTGGAGCAGCTGGTCAAGCTGATTCCGGGAGTGAAGGGGAAGATCCCGGCCGCCGCCACGGACCCGAGGAGGATGAAGCACGTCGAGGCCATCATCTTGTCGATGACCCCGGAAGAGAGAAAGCGTCCAGAGCTGCTGAACGGATCGCGAAGGGCACGGATCGCGAAAGGGAGTGGCCGGCCCGTCTCCGAGGTGAACCGACTGATGAAGCAGTTCAAGGAAATGAATAAGATGATGAAGCAGCTCAAGGGCATGCGGGGCATGCTGGGAATGAGCGGCTTGATGCCCCGCTGAGGAGCGGGGGAAGAGCGATCGAGAAGGCATCGGACATCGCCCGCTAGCATGGGCAACACAGGAGGCTAGAGAGAACAGCCAATGGCCGTCAGCATCCGTCTCCGGCGCATGGGCCGGAAGAAGAAGCCGCACTATCGTGTCGTCGTAGCCGATACCTCGAGCCCGCGAGATGGTCGGTTCATCGAGAGCCTCGGCTACTACAAGCCGCTCTCCAGCCCCGCGCGGCTCGTCATCGACATGGAACGGGTCGATTACTGGATCGGGGAAGGGGCGCTTCCCTCCGGGACCGTCAAGTCCCTGATCGCGCGCGCGCGAAAGGGTGGTGACGAGACCGTGGCCCTCGGCGAGATCGACCGCGCCGCGGAGAAGGCCCGGGAGGCCGAGCGCTTGTCGGCCAAGAGGAAGGCGGAGTCGGAGGCCGCGGCCACCGCCGCCGCCGCGGAGGCCGCCAAGAAGGCTGAAAAGAAGAAAGCGGCGGAGGCGGCTGCGAAGGAGGCGGAGGCCAAAGCCGAGGAAGCGGAGACCGAGGAGGAGCCGGAAGCCGCTGCCGAAGAGCCGGAG